>JAHLFQ010000211.1 GCA_018883705.1 Candidatus Cellulosilyticum pullistercoris | reverse complement strand
TGCATGTGTTAAGCACGCCGCCAGCGTTCATCCTGAGCCAGGATCAAACTCTCATATAAAAGTTTGTATCTGCTCGAGTTTAATACTCTTTACTAGTACGTTTCCGAAACTTTATGTTTCGTACGCATTTTGAACTAGCTTAAAGCTAATTCTTTATGAATCGACTGGTTTTATGGTTACTATTTTGTTTTCAAAGTTCATTTATTATAAGCTTGTCTATAGCCACTTGCTATTGACTTCACTAATATTACACCATTGCATTACTTATGTCAATATTTTCTTTGGTATTTATTTTATTTTTTTATTTCCATTATACTTTTTACTAATTTCTTCTCTTTTATACCTGCTATCTTATAGAAATTCTTTAGCTTTTACCTTCTCATAACAAATAAAGAAGCAATTGAAACATCTTCTTATCTGCTCCAATTGCTTCCTTGCTATTTTTCTAATACCTTACTCAATTTTACTCTGTCTTCTCAGATAGCCCCTTAATACAGCATTAATATTACCTCTAAGTCCTGCTATTACTTCAATTCCTTGGTTTTCTAACTCCAATCTTATTTTTTCTGCAATCTCTCCACACAACAACACTTCAACTCTCTCATTTTTTAAAACGTATACTAGTGCACCCTCTCCACCACTTGCAGATACATCAATTAATAACTTCCCCTTGGTCCTTCCCTTTAAAATTTCAAAGATTGTAAATTTGACTGTCTTTCCAAAGTGACTAGAAACATTTTTCCCATCAGTAGTTATTGCAATACGCATACGCACTCCCCCTACTTTGCGCTTTTCTTTATTATATACGATATCTAAAGTTTATAGTTAATATTTGCGAAATATTCATTCAAATATTCTTTGTTATTTCATCTATATTCTTATTAAATTTTCTTAAACAAAAAAGAACTACTGCATAAAGCATTTATAAATGTCTTTAATACAGTAGTCCCTTTTTAATTTGTTATTTGCACTCTTGATTTTTTACTTTATTTATATTTATTTCTCTTTACAGAATGCTTCGATGCGTTCTGCTACTTCATTAATAGGCTTAAGTTCCACTTCTTCTACTTGTCCATTATCACATGCTTTTGCAATAGCTGGATCTATAGGCAGTTTAGCTAATACTTGTAAATTATTAGCTAGTGCCACTTCATCGATTTTACTTTCACCAAAAATTTGATGTTTTTTATCACAATCTGGACAAACAAAGTAGCTGTAGTTTTCTACAAGTCCAATAATAGGAACATTCAACATATTTGCCATTTTTACTGCTTTTGCCACAATCATTGAAACAAGGTCTTGAGGTGAAGTAACAATAATAATTCCATCAAGTGGAATAGATTGAAAGACTGTGAGTGGTACATCACCTGTTCCCGGTGGCATGTCCACAAATAAGTAGTCTTCATTTTCCCAAATAACTTCTTCCCAAAACTGTTTAACAGCCCCTGCAATAACAGGTCCACGCCAAACAACTGGATCTGTTGGTCGATCTAGTAAAAGATTAATAGACATTACATCAATTTGTGTTTTAGAAGGTACTGGATATAATCCCTTTTCTGTCGCATAAGCTTTTTGGTTAATACCAAACGCCTTTGGAATAGAAGGCCCCGTGATATCTGCATCTAAAATTCCTACTCCATAGCCTTTGCGCTTCATTGCCACAGCTAACATAGAAGTCACACTAGATTTTCCTACGCCGCCTTTACCACTTACAATACCAATGACTTTCTTAATATGACTTAAAGTATGTGGTTTTACTAACATACTTTTTGGATCTGGTTTTCTTGAAGAACATTCTTTGCTGCAGCTTCCGCAGCCACTTTCACAGCTTTGGCTCATTACTTTCATCTCCTATTCTAAATAACCCATTCTTATATAATAACAACCTATTTATTGTTTGTTACCCTATCTTTTTCCTAACACTCCTTGTGAAATCTACAACATTTGCAACGCTTTGATGTATTACAAGCTGAGGATGATACCGAATAATTACCACCTTCAATTATAATACTTGCGCCTAAGACTAGAGCCTGTGCAACCTTATGTCTTGCTTCATAAAGAATTCGTTGAAAGGTTCCTCTTGATATCCCCATTCTCTTTGCAGCTTCACCTTGTTCTAAACCTTCGAAGTCCACTAGCCTTATACTCTCTAATTCTTCCACACACAATATCATTTCCTGACTATAAGCCGACTCAGATTTAAACACCTTATAATCCGGTTCTGCACAAACACGCCGACACTTGGTTACTCTTGGCATGCTATCCTCTCCTTACTTTCTGCTCATGCAACATCTTTCTCAGGATCTCATATGCCTAAATGCTACTATCTATTTTCTTATTTAATTTATAAATATACTAGAGTATACACTTATTTACTAATATCCATCACATAAATGATATCTTGTCATACTTAGTAAATGAGCATATGCACATTTATTATATTGTGCATATGCTCATTTGTCAATCCAGTCTATTTCTCTTAAATTTTTCTTATATCGATCTAGCCTTTGCATTTCAACTGATCTTTCTAAACACTCCATATAAAAACTTTTGCTTAATACTCTAATATCTATCGGGAAAGAGTTATCGCTAATGGTGCAAATTAAATCTTCAGCCTGCCAACACAAGCTTTGCATCTCTCCATAAGAACTATTATCTCCAACAAGTACCAAAATCCCCACTTTACTATGTTTAAGTATCTGATCAACGGCATAATCCCTTATTATCTTCATACTACTACACGTATCTCCTGATACCTGCTCGTATAGCCACTTGCAGGCTGACCCATACTGAGCATACTTACCATATAAATAGACTTCAGATTCTGGAATAAATTTCTCTACAACATCAAAACAAAGTCTTACTCTCCCCTCATACTTAGCCGTTATCCCCAGCTGATTCATCCTTTTTACTACCCCCAATAAGTACCTTATTAATATCCTTTTATCTTTAAAATATTCATGATATAACTTAATTTTATCTATTAACCAGCTATATGTAAATATAATTATTTAAATTTAATTTATTTTGTGTTCAATTTATCATTGATTGTATATAGATAACTTATATCATCCATGAAAATGAAGTTTATACCTCATCTCATGGATGGATAGTATTTTTTCTCTATACTCTATCTTTTTCTATGACAATAACTCCCTTCATACCTATCTCAACTATCCCTGTTTGTTTAAGCACAATTCTTTCATTTTCTTTTAAATTTGGAAATACAATGGGTGAAATAATAGAAGAAACCTTAGGTACAATACTGTTTAAATCCATACTTCCTATTCTTTGGCCTGCTTGTATCTTATCGCCTTCTTTTATATTCAAGCAAATGCCTTCTCCTTGTAAATTAGACGTATTAATCCCAATATGCAAAATAACCTCCCGTCCTGCATTACTTTTAAAGGTAATAGAATCCTTATTCTTATGAATTTGCATCACCTGCCCATTAACAGGTGCTAAAATCTCTCCCTGACTAGGCTCAATAGCAAATCCATCTCCTACCATCTTTTCTGAAAAAATAGGGTCTGGTACTTCAGTAATAGGCATCAACCTTCCTGCAAATGAAGTTATAATTTTCTCATCTGCTTCAATATCTTCTTCTTTTTCATGAAGTTTTGTAATGCCACTCGCATCTGTCTTTTGTTCTGGTACAATAACTTTTCTTACCATATTTTTTCCTTTACTTTGATTCTCTTTAGACCATCCCATACTAGAAAAAATAAATTTATAAGCACCCCAAAAAAGTAAAATTCCAATTCCAATCACCGCTAACATAGGAATCCATCCCCACATGTTATCTACCTCCTGTCAAATACATTCTTTTCCTGTCAGATATTATATGTAGTTTAAAATAATATATTTATGGTAAAGAAAAAGAAGTTACTACCCGCAAACTTCTGCAGACAGTAACTTCTTCTTTTATTATTTATTTTTATCAGATATTTAAAACGCCTTATACTGAAGACGATTTCCATCTTTGCTTAAACCTCGTTCTAACTTTATCTATAATCACCCAAATACCATATCCTATTGCTGTACCTATCGTATTACAGATAACATCATCAATATCTGTTACCCCTGTACAAAGTACATATTGCAAAATTTCAATAGAACTAGATACAACAGCTCCTATAAACACGACAAAATAGAATCGGCCACGATAGATTTTATAAATAGCGGGTAATAAAACACCTAGTGGTATAAACCAAAGACAGTTACCAATTACATTATACGTAAAATACCACCAAACACCTTTTACCGCCCAATTCCATATAGCAAATAGTGGTTCAGAATTCACCCTTGTCCTTCTTGCAAGCATGTTACTTAAATCCCAGCCTATACCCCCAAATCTTAATGCTGTAATCTGATATAAGCATAGTAAATAAAAAATAAAACACATACTTGCTATCTCATGCTTCCAATGATTTTTCTTTCCTTCTTTTCGAAAAGAGTAACGGCGTATACAAATAATAGGAATAAAAAAGACTAAAGCTACTCCTATTGTTACATATACATATCGAATAATCTCACTAATGGACATGCCGCGCTCCTTTCTAATCTTTTCAAAAATAAAAAGGCCTATTAAGCCTTTTTATGATATTCAGTATATACTAAAATACTCGATTATTAAACCCATTAATTGTTATTATTACGAGATTTCTCCATACTGTCACACTACGTATCCTTAACTTACGAATAACTGCTATCATTTCTTATTCTTATATTGATTTAAATACTACCATACTTAAATCAATATAAGAAATAAACATTGTCAAATATCTCATTTACTAGGTCTCTTTTATGCTAAATTTATTAATTTTCGTTACGTTTATTTGTTAGGCAAAATAAGCTTTTGATATACCCTTAAGATAAGTGACCTACACCATTCAGGCTTAAAATTTTCTGCATCCCAAACAGTTCGCATATCAATACATTTATTCTCCACTAAGAAGTCAATGGTGTCTTTATATGTGTTCTTCCCAAACTTCTTACCTATTCGTTCTACCATAGTCTTGGCGGATTTCATATTCATAGTCTTGATATCTTCCCATATATTAGGATTTAATACAACACCACTTGCTATAATTGCATTTAATGCTGTTAGAAGTTCGGTATCAACAACTGCTTGATTCATAGCCATTTTAACATCACTTTTAAGTTTATCCCATTCTTTAGGATTATTGACATAATATTTAGGACAAATTTTTTGGGTTATATCATAATGTCTAAGAAGTGCCTTATCTGGTTCCAATCTATACCTAATACATAAATCTGCACATAGCTTAATTAAGCTAGCATACGTCTTACTATTAAATTTTCCTTCCCAATCCGGATGACAATTTTCAATACCTATGCTATAGCTATTGGCTTCTTTCGCATGATAGGCAATCTCTGTTTCAGGAATGCACTGAAGAATTTCTCCCTCTAATCCAATAATATAATGTGCACTTGCATAGATTTTCTTATTCTTTAGGCTTTCAAAATAATTACAATTTGCTCTAGCAGTGCTACCAGCATTGCCTACCCAATGAATGATAATATGGGTGACAGTTTTAAGCCTAGTCTGTGGTCTACTATACTGGTTCGGTGTGAGTAGTGCTTGAATAATTTCCATTTTATAATCCCTCTCTTACAATAAAACATATTTTATGATCTCCATCATATATATGTGCTTAAAATAGTAAGTTCCTATTTTATATCAATGTTGATATATCATATGCTTTTAAGTAAGAAAAGGGACGTAATATACTTAACTTCTCTCCAACCTAACTTTCGTTCCACCTCGGCCTGACTCTGCTGGGGTTAAAAGAAGTTTAACAGGTACTCTATTCTTAATCGCCTCCACGTGACTGATGATACCCACTTTTAATTTATCATTATGAATTCTCTCTAGAGATCCCATAACCACTTCTAATAAATCATCATCTAGCGTTCCAAATCCTTCATCTAAGAAAAAGAGTTCTAGAGGTGCAGTTCCTTTGAGCTGTATTTCTGCAGATAGTGCTAATGCTAGCGCAAGAGAAGCAAGGAAAGTTTCTCCTCCTGAAAGTGTTGAAGCATCTCTTTTGGCACCACCATTTTTATAGTCTCTAATAATAAACTTACTATCTTCATCTACTTCTAGTCCATAATTACCACCTGTAATCTCTTTAAGCTTTTTAGAGGCTTCTAATGAGACATACTTTAACCTAGTCGCCGCGACAAATTCTACAAATCGCTTACCTTTAAAGAGTTTATCTAAATCTGTTAAAATAGCCATCTTATGGTCTATTTTTTGCTTTTCTTCTCTTAGTTTTCCTAGTTTTGCTAAAGCTTCTTCAATACTCTTTACAACTGTTACTAGGTTAATATGACTTTTAGTAAGTCCAGCCACTTCATCTAGAATTTGCTGTTTCTCTTCTTGTAACTTATTCCATTCATTTACTTCTAGTTTTCTATCTCCTAACTTGTTTTGGACAGCCTCTATCGCTCCAACAAGCTTTGAATAGTCCTCCTTGTACTGCTCAATTCCTTTTCTAATCTCATCTAATTTTTCTTTTGATAGTACATACTGTCTTACTTCATCTTCAGTTAGATTTTCTTCTCTTAGACTTTTTTCTAAGCCTACTAAATCATCTTGAAGTTGTTTCTCTAATCCCTGAAGCATGGTTTTTATTTCTAATAATTGCTTATTGACCTCTTCATACTGTTTATCTATGACTTCTTTATTGGCTTCAGCCTGAACAAAAAAGTCTTCTATCTGTTGCATGGCTCTATTTATTATAGCCATGAGATTTTCTAGCTTAATCTGTAATGCACCAAGGCTAGCTCCTAATAATGGATACTGGGCATACTGCTTTGTAGCTAATATAGACTGGTACTGTATTTCTCCCTTAAGCTGAGCTTTTAACAAAGTTTCATTTTTAAGAAATACAAGAACGTTTTCTAATTCTGCTTTAAGCTCAAGGTTTTTATTTTCTTTAAGGCTTAAAACATCCTTCATGCGCCCACCCATACGCATTAGAATATCTTGCTTATTTTTCTGCTGCTCATCATACTGTGCTAAACCTCTTTCAAAACTTGCCCTGTACTTATTAAGCTTTTCTTGTAATACCTCTCTCTTTTTAATCAGTTCTTCTTTTTGCTCATTTTGTGCTTTAATTAAGTTTAAGAGTTCTTCTCTTTTATGATCCTTTGCGCGTATCTCCTGTGCCATTGTATTAAAGTCTTGGGCATTTACTTCTTTCTTTAAGATTTCTAACTGAACCTCAATCTCTTTTAAAACGAGTAATTGTTTCTTTATCTCTTCCTCACACTTAAAGTATTGTTTCTCATTTTCTTCGAGAATGGTTTGTCTTTGCTTTGCTTCACTTTCTAACTTATTTTTTTCTTCCTTGAGTGTATTAACGTTTTTTTCAAACGCTTGTTTTTTCTCCTCAAAGGTTTTAAGTGCTTCTGATAAGGCGGTGAATTCTTTTTCTTCTACCTCTATATTTCTATCTTTAAAAAATGTTTCTAAAGGTGTCTTCTCTTTTTGTAAGCGCTCTATGCTGACATGATTAGCACCCATCTGAGCTTGTACTTGATGAAAGTCTTTTTGCAGATTTTCTAGAGTAATTTCTTCTTCCTTTAGCTGCATTTCTAAATCATTTACTTTTGTATTTCTCATTTGCACTTCATCTAAACCAATTTGCATTGGATGCTCTAGACTTCCGCATACCGGACAAGGTTCTCCTACATTAAGATGTGCTCTAAGGGTATGTGCTAAATAGTCTACCTTTTCTTTTTCAATTTGCTGTTTTAATGTTTCCACTAATGCTTTCTGTTTATTAAGCGCTATTTCAAGTTTTTTACTTGCTTCTTCATGAGCCTTATCTTGTAGTAGGTAGCCTTCTAATTCTCTATTTAGACTTTCATAACGTTGCCACTTTTCCTTACCTAATGCAAGCTGTTCTTGTTTCATAAGAAGGGCTTCTTGACTAATCGGCACTTGGCTTAAATGAACTTCTTGTTGTCTTAGACTTTCTTCAAGTGTCGTCTTTATTTGAATTAATGCTTCATTTAACTTAGCCCACTCTATTTCACATGCTGCTTTTACCTTATCCAGTTCCTTTTGAAGCGCCATGCTTTTATCATAGTTTTTCTGCTCAAACTCGTAGCCTTGTGATAACTTAAGCCCTTCCTCCATCTTACTACGAATCAAATGGTCAATTCTTAAACTTTGCTCTTCCTTTTGCGCTCTTTCTACTGCTTCAGAAATCTTAAGTATATGAGAAGTACTATCTGCTTCCTGAGTCGCAAAGACTTCAATACTTTCTTGGAGTTTCTTTAATCCTAATTCCGTCTGCTGTATAGTCTCCTCTAATGCTTTAAGCTTCGCATTATCTTCTATTAAATCTTTAAGTTTTTCACTATTTAATCTAAGTTCTGGTAACTTCTTATCTTTTTCTATACTAATTTCCTTAAAGGCTATTTCTGCTTCTTCTTTCTTAAGGGTTAATTCTTTAATCTTTTTCTCTAGTATCACTTGCTCTTCTTGATGACTTGTAATTTCTCTTCTTCTTTTCTCACACGCTGTTATAAAAGGCATTACCTTTAGTGCGCTTTCTCCTCTTCTTAGCTTCTCTTCCTCTTGCTTCATTCGGCTAGCTTGATTCTTAAGGGTTTGTTCCTGCTCCTTATAAGCTTTAAGTTCTTTTTGTAACTGCCATACTTCTTCGCCCTTTTTATAACGGCTCTCAACTTCCTTTTGCTTTTCTTGTGCAGCTTCTAAAGCCTTACTTACCTCTTGTAAAAGGCCTTTCTGTTCATTGAGTTTCTCTTCTGAGATTTCGTCATAAGTGTTAAGCTCACCGATTAATTGATTACTTTTTTCTTTTTCCGCATTCATTTGACGAGAAAGCTTTTGTGCCAGACGTTCTCCATAATCTTGAAGATTAAAAAGCCTTTCTAGCATTTCTCTTCTTTGCTTACCTTCTAACTTCAAGAACTCACTAAACTTACCTTGTGGCAAAACAACTGTACGAGTAAAATCTTCTAGACTTAGACCTAAAATCTCACGACACATTTTATTAACTGAAGTTGCCGAATCTGCTAGTATCTCTTCACCATTTTCCGTTATCTCTCTAACGCTTGCTGCATGAGTCTTTGCATTTCCAGTCTTCTTATCTCTTCTAAACTGTCTATTAACTATATAAATATGATTCACACTTCCTGAGATTTGGAAAGTAAAACTTACATTTAAATCATTGCAATTTGTATTAATAAAATTAGAACTTTTTCTAGCTATATCTCCATAGAGTGCTAAGGTAATACCATCTAATATAGTTGATTTTCCACTTCCTGTAGGACCAAAAATTCCAAATAATCCTCTATCTGTTAGTTTTCCAAAATCTACTGTTTGTTCTTCAATAAAACTATTTAGACCTTTAATAACCAGTTTAATAGGTTTCATTTTCTTCCTCCTCTCCAATAAGACTTAATAATACCTCAAGGACTTCTTCCTGAGCCTCTATGCCACGTTCTTTCTTATAAAAAGCTTTAAAAATGTCTTCGAAACTTTGCTCTGTTAAACGTTCTAGCTCAGCTTCTTCCTCATCCTGCCCTTTTATTTTAGGTAAGATTTCTAAGATATCTGCCTTAAGATTCTTCATGGCTTTAATTTCATCTTCTCTAATATAACGATCTGTTTCTATTTCTAGGTATACATAGCTATTATTTTCTTTCTCTAACTCGCATCTTTCAAGTGCTGCCTCAATGCTTTCACATTTCCAAATTTCAATAGGCTTGTACACAGGTAAGGTAATCTCTTCTACCTTTGCCTCGCTACCAGGGGTAACTTCTACTATAAAGCACTTCTTAGTATAATTTATTTCTTTCTTATTATAGTGTAGTGGAGAACCCGCGTATCTAGCACGTTTATGAGTACTTGGCACAACTTGTGGTTTATGCACATGACCTAGGGCAATGTACTGCGCTTCCTCTGGGAAACAGTCTCCACTTACAATATAACTTCCACCTAGTTGAATGCTTCGTTCAGAGCCACCTTCCTCACTACCCATGGCAAAGAGATGAGAAACAACTAAATTAATCGTATCTTGGCGATAATTAATACATAAACTGTTAAATAAGGTCTTAATACGTTCACCATAAGAAGCTGCACGTTCTTCTACTTCATCCATCTCATGATATAAGACCTCATTAAGACGTTTTTCACTAGGATATGGTACTGTGAGAATAACCGCTTCTTCACCATTGATCTTAAGCTCTATAAATCCTTCACCAGACCTTATTACCTCATGCATACCATAATGACCCGTCTCTACTACTGTCTTAGGTGTTCCCACCATAATAATGCCATGCTCCATAGCAAGTGGTCCTGCTGCTACCAACCGTTCTGGATTATCATGATTTCCTGCAATCACTAAGGTAATTCGTTCTCCATCTTTAGAAAGTTTCTTAAGCGTGTCATAAAATAATTTTTCTGCTCGGGCAGGCGGATTGCTACTATCATAAACATCCCCTGCAATGAGGACTAAATCTATCTTATGATCTTCTACTATTTTTACAAAATCCTCCAAGAATGCTTCTTGTTCATCAAGCCTACTATATCCTTCTAAATTTTTACCTAGATGCCAATCTCCTGTATGCAATATTCTCATGCCTGCACCTCCATTTCATTTATTAGCCTCATTATATCACTTTCTCTTATTAAGTAACCACTGTATTACTCTTTTAAACACCCCTTAAGCTTCATTTTTTACATACAAAAACACGTCTTCTTTCGACTGTCATCAGTCTTTTGAAGACGTGTTATTATTTAGTTTCTATCTAATTCAACGATAACAAGGTTACCTTCCTTAGTAATACTATAATTTAGTTTCCCTACTGTCCCTTTTTTTACACCACTATTGCCTGATAATCTTGATTCAATTGCCTTAATAAGATCTGATACTTCTACCTCTTCGTCTGATGCACTACTAATAAGACGTTTAAGTACAGCTCCTTGATTTTCTGGTAGCTTACTCTCTACATTTTCCCCTTGATTAAGCACCATTCTTATCTTTCTAACATCCCCATAATTCTCTTTAAAGACCTGATAATATGCACTTATATTTGGTGTCCCATAAAGATGTTCATACATTACATAACTTGGCATACTTAACTCTAGTAAACGCCCTTCTGCACCCTGACTTACTGCTGATAAAAGGACATCATTACCACAAATTTCTTCTACCCAAGCTCGTTCCTTCTCACTCTTTAACATAAGGTTTGATTGACAAATGTACAAGTCGACTCTCTCATATACACTATTTTTTACTTTTTGTAATACAACACCATAATTTCCTAGTATAGTTTCTTTAATCTCCCCATGCTCCATTGTTTCTAGCGTATCTGCACTTCTTATAAAGTCTTCAAATGCTTTACCCAACTTTGCTCCGATTAACTCTATAGCTTTCTTACTTTGTTCTGCATTAATATCCTCAATAAATATTCCATCAACCAATGCTATACCATTATCCGTTAAATACTCTAAATTAAAATTATTTATATAATACCACCATGCATCTGCTCTTTCTAGTTCTTCTTCTAATATTTTCCATTCATCATCTTCTATATAGGTCACTGTTTCTTCAATTTGACTATTTACTGTGATGCTATGTTTCATTTTATCTGTATTCATTGCATGATCTACGCTTTGGCAACCTGTTAATAATAACATAAGACAAATTATTATTTTTTTCATATGCGCACCTCTTTTTCCTTTTTCATTCCTATGCTTGCAATTTTTTTAGCAATTAGGAAACTTATAAGTCCCCCTAAGATAAGTAACCCATATGCAATCCACATATTCGTTTCATTCGAGTATATGAAATAGATATCTCCTAAAAGCAATCCGCCACAAACGGTCACACCACAAACAAAAATCCTTCTAAAGCATTTACTTGGAATAAAATAATCACTCTTTTCAATGCGCTCTACTACACATAGTTTTAAAATAAACATCAATGATAGAAGTGCGATGATTCCATAAAATATTATTTTATAACCCATTAGGTTGATATAAGCATATTGCTCAATGGTATCACGAGATATCGTTGTAGCTGTATTGACATTGATACCAACCTCTCCCCAACTGAGATAAGCAGGAATTATCATTAACTCATTAACCCATTCAGCCAATTTATAAATGATATTTTCATAGCGTGCATTCATATATCCACATATGCTATTTATGATAAATAGAGGTGATATGTAAACTAATGCAGCTACTATAATGCCACCTAATCGATTACTTACTAGATACTGAAACATCATACAGAAAAGATAGATAGCGATACACCCTATATAAACTAGAATCAATCCTTGTATAAGTTCTCCCCTATCAAAAATTTGATGATAAACCTCTGAGAAAACAGTGACCTCATAAACTTCACTAAACTTGTTTAAATAGCTCATATGTAAAGCTAACATGCCTACAGCATAAAAAATATAAGTAACAGTAAAAGTACCTATACCCACTCCCATCTTGGTTAAGCATCTTTCTCTCATGGTATAAGGTAGACTTTTTAGAAACCTTCCTATTTCTATACTCTTATCATTTTTAAAACTGCTATAAACAAGTGCTATCATTCCAATAATAGAAAGCAGCATAATATATATCATATTCTCTACGAAGATATCCGCAACTCTTATCCCTCCATCATATAGGCTAATACTTTTTATCCCATTTGTTAGAAAACCTCTCCAAGCATTCTGTATTCGTCCTTGAATACTAAGCAGTATCCATAAATCTACAAGCAGAAAATATGCTCCTATAAGTAGCGCAGGTCTTAATTCCATCTTAATCAGTGCTTTTAAGCGTTTCATCTTATTTCTCCTTTCTAAATTGGGTTAAATCTGTTTATCTTACTAGATACCTTTAAGCTTGTACTTGCTCCGCAATCGCTGTATAAACAAAGACTTCTTCTAAGTTCAGACCAATCGCTTCTACCAAGAAGGCTCCTGCTTCTTTAAGCTTTTCTTCTAAGGCTTCACTATATTCATTGGTCACGATGTAATAAACACTACCAATATGGTCTATACTTAAGATACCTTCCCACTTCTTAAGGTCTACTGGTACCTCATTATTAAAAACTACCTGCAATTTACGTACTTTATTCTTTAGTGTTTCTACACTTGATTGGTAAACCACTTTCCCCCTAGAAAGCATGGTAATCTCATCACAAATACGTTCTAACTCTGATAGGTGGTGAGAAGAGATGACAACTGTCATGCCTGTTTCATCTACCTGCTCAATTAAGAAATCTAATACTTGCTTTTTGGCTAAGGCATCTAACCCTGATGTAGGTTCATCTAGGATTAATACCTTTGGCATAATAGCCATATTGAGCATTAAAGATAAACGCATCTGCATCCCTTTAGAAAGATTTTTCACCTTACTTTTTAGATTTAACTTAAAGGTCTCATTATATTTTTTAAAACGTTCTTCTGAAAAACTTGGATAGGTTAGTTTAAAAAAATCTATCATTTGTTCAATACGATACCCTTTAAAAAACTGATTTCGGTCTGCTACATACCCAACAGAAAGCTTCACTTCATTATTTTCATAAATAGACTTACCATCAATCTCAATCCTACCTGTATCTTGCTCATAAACCCCTGCTAGACATTGAATCAGTGTACTTTTCCCCACACCATTTTCTCCAATAATGCCATAAATGGTCCCTGGTTTAACATAAATAGAAACATCATCTAAGACCTTATGCCCATCAAAACTTTTACTGACATGTTCAATCTTAATCATTACTGTTCCTCCTTTGATAGTTCCTCATAAATCTTACTAATTTCTTCTACCACTTGCTCCTTGCTCATTCCCATGTAACGCATAGCAATACAGCTTGTCTTTAGTGCACGACGTAGTTCTGTTAATTGCCTTTCTGTAACCACTTTACTTGGTGCCATTGCAATAAATGCCCCCTTCCCACGTATCGTTTCTATGACTTCTTCTCTTTCTAACTCACTATAAGCTTTCATGACTGTGTTAGCGTTAACTGTTAACATCGCTGCAAGTTGCCTAACTGAAGGTAATTGATCTCCTGGTTTTA
>JAHLFQ010000210.1 GCA_018883705.1 Candidatus Cellulosilyticum pullistercoris | reverse complement strand
CCGGCTTCCACATAATAAAACCCTGCGATACCTTTAATAATAGTACCTTTTACCATTCTCACTGCTCCTCATTAAAACGTAATGTTCTCTTGATAGCCTTTGCCATCAATATAAATATCTAACTTACCACTACCTGTTCCTATAACAGAAACGGTCTTAGGGAAGTTTTCATAAGCTACTATTTCATCTATAATCACATTATCAGTTCCATCATCTAAGGTAAGCTTCACAACAAGGTGATAACTTTCCTTTACTTCTGTTCCTGCTGGTAATGCAATTGTATGATTCTGTGTCGTTGGTGTTGGTGTTGATTCTGGTTCACTTGGCTCTGATGGCTCTGGTGAAGTAGATGTTTCTGGTGGCATAGACTCTTCAGGCTCTGGTGTTTCCTCTGGCTTTTGAGGTCCCTTGCTTACTGTAATATCTATTTTTGCACCTTCTTCAACTGTTGTCCCTACTGAAAGAGTTTGTCTAATAATATAGCCAGCTTCTGTATCACTAAACTCTTCTTTTTGTTTACCTAACTTTAATTTAAGTCTTTCTAAAGTCACCTTTGCTTCATCAGGTGTCATGCCTACCAAGTTAGGTACAGTAATACTTTCTGATTTTTCAATGCCTTTACTAATCACTAAATCAATGACATCACCTTGCTTAGCTGTGCTACCTGCTTTTGGCGTATGACGAATGACTTTTCCAGATTCAATTGTATCACTATATTCAAATTCTGTTTCTCCTACTTGAAGTCCAAGTTTTACAATTTGTCTCATCACTTCTGTTGACTCCATATTTGAGAAATCAGGAATTTGAATGGTTTCATTTGTTACTGTTTCATTTTCTTTATTATCATTAATAGCTACAGTAAGCTCTATAATCGTGTTCTTTTTAGCTACTGTTCCTGCCGCTGGATCTTGGTCTATTACTATACCATCTGCAACTTCCTCAGTCTCAAGCTGAACAACTTTATATTTCAAATTGCTATTTTCAATCATTTCTTGCGCCTCTTTTAAGGTCATATCTATAACATTAGGTACACTATATGTCTTAGCCTTTCCTAGATTAGGCAACCAGAACACGCAAGCTAATGAAATCACTACTACTAAAGCTAAGGTTGCTAACACCCCACCCATACTTGCAACCACTCTATAGAATGTTGAAACTTCACCATCATCTACATCTTCTTCATCACTAAAGTTTACTTGTTCTTCAAAGATACTTTCTTCATCTACATGATTGGCTTCTTCTTTAATTATTTTTTGTGGGCTTTCTCGCAAGAGTTGAGTATCAGCAGCTGAAAGTAAGATGGTATGTTCTTCATAATTACTGCCTTTTACTTCATAATTTGGATTCTGCAAGATACCTCTCATATCATGAAGCATTTCATCTGCATTTTGATAGCGGTCTGCTTGATTTTTAGCAGTTGCTTTTAAAATTAGATTTTCTAAGTTTGATGGAATATTAGGATTAATTGTGGAAGGCTTAGGTAATTCTTCATTAATATGCTTTAGTGCAATAGAAATGTGTGAATCTGCCTCAAAAGGTAACTTCCTAGTAGCTAGCTCAAATAACACAATCCCACAAGAGTATAAATCGCTACTTTCATTCACATATTTACCTTTAGCCTGCTCTGGAGAAAAGTAATGTACAGAACCAATTGCATTTCCCGTAGCAACAATTGTTGATGAATCAACTGCTTTAGCAATTCCAAAATCCGTTACTTTTAATACACCATCAGTAGTCATTAATATATTCTGTGGTTTGATATCACGATGAATAATTTTCTTCTGATGAGCATGCTTTAAAGCAGAAACCATTTGAACTCCTAATTCTAAAACCATTTTAGGATCAAAAGGCCCTTCTTCTTCAATGACTTGTTTTAATGTATGTCCTTCTACATACTCCATCACAATATAGTGAAGTTCGTGGTCACTTCCAACATCATAAATTCCTACGATATTGGGATGTGAAAGGCTTGCAGCAGACAAAGCTTCTTTTCTAAACTTACTTACAAACTCTTCATCTTGTACAAATTCTTCTCTTAATTCTTTAATGGCTACAAAGCGCTGTAATCTATTATCTTTTGCTTTATAGACAATAGACATGCCCCCTGCGCCTATTTTTTCTATAATTTCATAGCGTTCTCCCAATAGGGTTCCTGGCCTTAACATGCTTGATTCACCTCTTGTTTCTTTGCAATTACTACTGCAATATTATCTGTTCCACCTTTTACATTGGCTGCTTCAATAAGACCATCTACCATTTCTTCTAAACTCTCATCACGAGTTTTTATGATCTCATGAATTTCTTCATTGGTTAACATGGAAGTGAGTCCATCTGAACAAAGTAAAAGATACTTGACTTTGCTTAAATCATAAATCAATGTATCCACCTTGACTTTTTCATATGTACCAACTGCGCGTGTAATAATGTGCTTTTGTGGATGCTCATTCATTTCATTTTCAGAAATATAGCCTTGCTCAAGCATCTCTTGAACCAAAGAGTGGTCAGTCGTTGCTTGGAAGATGCTTCTATCATTTATTAGATAAAGTCTTGTATCACCAACATGTGCTAAATAAACGATGTTATCAATAACTGTTGCAACTGTAAAAGTTGTTCCCATACCAGCATAAGCTTCATCTGTTTTTGCTTTTTCAAAAATTTCATGATTAGCATGTCTTATTCCTAGTTTTAATAAAATAGTAACATCTTCTCTAGTCCTAATATCAATGTGCTCATGATTTCTTATATACTCACAAAATGATGTAATAGCAAGTTCACTTGCTATACCTCCAGCTTTATGCCCACCCATACCATCTGCCACAATCAATAAATTGGGAAGAATTCCTACAGGTGAATTAGAAACGAAGATGCTATCTTCATTTCTTGTTCGTTTTTTTCCAATATCAACTTTGCCAATAGCATACATGCTATTCACCTCGCTTTTTAATATACCTACGACGTAGTTGACCGCATGCTGCATCAATATCTGCACCTAACGTTCTTCGAAGCGTTGTTGGTATCCCATATTGTTCTAAAATGCGAATAAACTTCTCAACACTTGAAGCGCCACTACTTTTATAGTTTCTTTCTTCTATTTTATTAACAGGAATTAAATTAACATGGCATAACATTCCTTTTAATAATTGACCCATACGTCTTGCATCTTCTTCACTGTCGTTTTCACCTTCAATGAGTGCATACTCAAAAGTGATTCTACGATTAGTCTGGTTAATAAAATACTTACAAGCATTTATTAATTCTTCAATACTATACTTATAGGCAATTGGCATAACCGCTTTTCGTTTCTCATCTGTGGTTGCATGTAATGATAAAGCTAAATTAATTTGTAATTTTTCATCTGCTAGACGCTTCATCTCAGGCACAAGTCCACAGGTTGAAACGGTAATATGTCTGCTACCAATATTTTGACCTTGTGGTGCATTAATAAGATGTACAAATTTAAGAGTTATATCAAGTTCTTCTAATGGTTCACCACTTCCCATAACTACAATATTAGATACACGTTCATTGGTATCTTTTTGAATGGCATATATTTGTCCTACCATCTCTGCTGGCATAAGATTTCTTACTCGACCTTCAAGAGTAGAAGCACAGAACTTACATCCCATTCTACACCCAACTTGAGAAGAGATGCAAACTGAATTCCCATGTTTATAACGCATAAAAACACTTTCTATTATATGTGAATCCCATAACTCAAACAAGTATTTTATAGTACCATCTAATTTTGATTCTAACTTCTCTACTATTCGAAGGGGCATAATAGGATAATCCACTGCCAACTTTTCTCTTAATTTAATAGGTAAATTACTCATTTCTTGGTAGTCCCATATCATCTTTTTATGAAACCACTCGAAAAGTTGTTTTGCTCTAAACTTACTTTCGCCATAACTTAAAATAAGTCTTTCTAATTCTTCTATATTTAGACTTACAATTTCGTTCATTCTCTAAATACTCCTTCTTTTTAAACTAGCAATGAAAAATCCATCTGTATCGGCCATATTTGGTAGAATTTGAATCATCCCCTGATCTTCTATTGCACCTTGAATAGACTTAGGTATAGTATCTACAATATTTTCTAATTCTAAACCATACTCCTTCATCGCCTCTCGTATCATTTTTTCATTTTCTTCATAAGAAATAGTACATGTACTATAGATAAGACGTCCATTAGGTTTTAAATACTTAACTGCATTTTTTAATAAGGCTTTTTGAATCGCTACGATTTCCTTTAAATCCTCCTTGGTTTTATGAAGTCTAATGTCTGGCTTACGCTTCATAATACCTAGTCCTGAACAAGGGGCATCTAGCAATACTTTATCGAACTTTCCAACAAAATCTTCATTTAAGACCATACCATCTTGAAGTGTTGGCTTAATGATTTTAATCCCTAGACGTGCTGCATTTTTTTCAATTAGTTCTAGTTTATGTTCATGCACATCACAAGATATAATTTCTCCCTCATTTTCCATAAAAGCAGCCATATGCATACTTTTACCTCCTGGTGCACTACACATATCTAAAAGACATTCCCCTTTTTGAGGTGACACGACATGAGCAACAAGCATAGCGCTTTCATCTTGTACGGTCCATGCTCCCACTTTAAAGGACGCTAAATTTTGTAGGTTTTCTACCTTTTTAAGATAAAAAGCTTCTTCTAATAAATGCCCTGACTCTACTTGGACGCCTTCTTTTTCTAAGGTTTGAACCAATCCTTCTTTACTTCCCTTCAGCGTATTAACACGTCCACAAACTTCTGCACGCTTATTAAGCGCCCTACCTATTTCCTCAACCATCTCTTTGTCATAGCGTTTAAGCCACATACTCACAATCCATTCTGGAAGAGCATATTTAATGCTTAACGAATAGCTTAAATTTTCTTTTTCATCAGGGAAACTTAAATTTTCTCTTTCACGGTCGATCTTTCTTAATAACCCATTTACGAAACCTGAAAGACCTTGAAACTTTCTTTTTTTAGCAATTTTAACAGCTTCATTAATAACTGCTGATACTGGAATCTTATCCAGATGCAACATTTGATAAACACTCATACGAAGTAAATTTCGAATAAGGGGCTTCATTTTTTTAACGGGTGTCTTAGAATACTGATTAAGCCAATAATCTATTTGAATTTGATATTTTAGTGTGCCATAAAAGACCTCAGTTGCTAATGCCTTATCTCTTACCTCTAAATCCACTAAAGCCTTTTTAAGACTTAGCTGTGCATAACTTTTATCACGCTCTACTTCTATTAATAAATCAACAATCTGTTCTCTTACTGTTTTCATTAAAGAAATCCTTTCTTCTCTTATTCTTACCGTTCTATAATAGACTACCTTTTATTTTATACCATTATGTGTTAGTAAACGCAATAGGTACACCATAGCCTCCTAAAAAAGGGGTGTTGCATCTTTTGCAACACCCCATATTACTATCAGTCATTATTTCTATTATTAATCATAATTAATCGAATAAGTGACAAAATAGATGCCATTGCTGCTGCTACGTAAGTTAATGCGGCTGCATCTAGAACTTTCTTTGCCCCAACTAATTCTTCTGGTGATAAAATGCCACTTGTTTCTAAAGTTGCAAGGGCTCTTTTTGACGCATTAAACTCTACAGGTAAGGTAACAATCGCAAATAAAGTTGTAATTGCAAAAAGTATAATCCCGAAATCTACTAAAAATGCCATACTTCCAAAGAATAATCCTAAGAAAATAAGTGGCATCGATAAACGACTTGCAAAATTAGTCACAGGATAAATAGCATGTCTAAAGCGTAGAAACGAATAATCATTTGCATCTTGTATAGCGTGCCCACATTCGTGTGCTGCTACACCAAGCGCTGCAATAGAATTTACACCATACACACTTTGAGAAAGTGCTAATGTTTTATTGACTGGATCATAAAAATCTGTCATTGAACCACGTACAGGCTCAATAGGAATATTGATGTTATTCATTGCTAAAATACGCCTTGCTGCTTCTTCTCCTGTATAGCCTGATAAGGTGCGCTTCTTTGAGTAAACCGCAAAAGCATTTTGTACTTTCACACTTGCATAAAGCGGAATAATCATCATAGCTAATGTGATCCATAATAGTGTACTATTTCCACCACCAAAATAAAAATATGGCATAATCTCCACTCCTTATTAAATGCCTAGTAGCGTTCCAACTTCAAGGGTATTACCCTTAATGTATTCTGAAACAGGCATACGTTTTTTATTTGGCATTTGAATCTCCTGAATGAGTAAACTACCATCTAAGGTTTTCACTAATATACCTTTTTTAGATACTTCTAAAATAGTGCCTGGTTCTGCAGCATGGACTTCTTCACTAGGAAGTGCTTTCCATACTTTCATAACTTGGCCCTTATAGTAAGTATAACCACCTGGCCAAGGATTAAGTCCTCTTATTTTGGCATCAATATGGCTTGTTCTTTCTTGCCAATTGATTTCACCCATGCTTTTTTGAATAGGTGGAGCATAAGTTGCAATCTCACTATCTTGCTTTTCTCTTCCTTCACCACCTGCCACAATAAGTGGCCATGCTTCTTTTAATGCTTCTACACCTACTATCTTCATTTTATCATGAAGGGTTTCATAAGTATCTGTAGGGTCAATCATCATTTCTTTCTTTAAAAGCATATCCCCTGTATCCATACCTTTATCCATATACATGATGGTGACACCTGTTTTAGGTTCTTCATTTAAAATAGACCATTGTATTGGTGCTGCCCCTCTGTACTTTGGTAATAGTGAACCATGAATATTAATACAACCATACTTAGGAATATTTAAAATACTCTCAGGAAGAATCTGTCCAAATGCTACAACTACAATAACATCTGGATTTAAAGATTGTATGTGCTCGAAAAAGCTTTCATCCCCTTTTATACGTTCAGGTTGAAGTACAGGTAAATTATGTTTAAGCGCTACTTCCTTAACAGGTGGCATGCTAGACTTCTTACCTCTTCCCTTTGGCTTATCTGGTTGTGTTACAACTGCACTCACCTTATGACCTTCTGCAATCAACATTTCCAAAGTAGGTACTGCAAAGTCTGGTGTTCCCATAAATACTACGTTCATTTTTTCACCTCTATCCCTAAAACTTATTCTACCTCTACTAAATCGCCTTCTACTAAATCTACATATAATTTACCATCTAAGTGGTCATATTCATGAAGTAATGCACGTGCCATAAGCTCTGTACCTTCTACCTCAAAGTAATTTCCGTTACGATCTTGTGCACGCACTTTAGCATAATTAGGTCTTCTTACATTACCAAATTTATTTGGTACACTAAGGCATCCTTCTTCTCCAAATTGTTCACCTTCTGTCGCAACAATTTCTGGATTAATACACTCAATAAGGCCTTCACCAATATCTACTACAAAAATACGTTTTAATAAACCAATTTGTGGTGCAGCAAGACCTACACCATTTGCATCATACATGGTATCTGCCATATCATCTAATAACTGCCATAACGCTTCATCAAATTTTTTTACTTCTTTAGATACTTTGCGTAATACTTCTTCATTTTCAGTTCTAATTTTTCTAATTGCCATAATAGCCTCCTTTAATATTATACCATTGCTAATGGATTTATATCCCATTGTATTTTGATTCCATTTACTATTTCATGAGTATAAAATTTATTTAAACAAAACCTACCATAAATAAGTAACTTATCACGTACTTCTCCTAAAATAAAGAGTCTCCACCTGTATTCATCACCTATTTTACTAACCACAGCACTACTTGGTCCAATAACTCTAAAGTGATTTTGCCCTTTTTCGCTGTAGTAACGAAAATACTGGCTTAGTAAATGGGTTACCCTTATAACCTCACCTTCATCGATGCCCATAATGAGTACAGAGAAAATATTAGAGTAAGGTGGATAAGACATCATCTGACGATTCATTAATTCTTGCTCATAAAAGAATTCTTGCTTATTATGTCGAACAACATCCATGACAAGATGATCAGGATTATAGGTTTGAATGATTACTTTTCCTTTATCTTCTCCTCGACCTGCTCTTCCCATTGCTTGGGTTAGGAGCTGGTAAGTTCTTTCATTACTTCTAAAATCCTGCATGTATAAAGAAGAATCTGCAGATAAAATACCTACTAAAGTAACTTCCGGAAAATCATGGCCTTTAGCAATCATCTGTGTACCTATTAAAATGTGCATTTCTTTTCTTCTAAAGGCTTCTAAGATTTTTCTGTGACCTTCTTTACCTGTTGTTGTATCTGTATCCATTCTACCAACACCATATTCGCCAAAGCGCTCATTAATAAACGCCTCTACCTTTTCTGTACCACTTCCAAAAAAGCGAATATGTTTTGATCCACATTCTGGACATACCTCAGGTACGCCTAATGTTTTTCCACAATAATGACACTGTAAAGACCTCGTAGAGGAATGATAGGTCATGGATACATCACAATGCTCACATTTTAACACATAACCACAACTTCTACAATTAATAAATGTCGAATGGCCTCGTCTATTAATTAGAAGCATAATTTGCTTATCTTGCTTAAGAGTTTCTTCTATTTCCATATAAAGTTTTTGACTTAACACTGAATTATTACCATTAGCTAGTTCTAATCTCATATCCACAATTTCAACTTCTGGCAATTTAGCTTCTCCCACACGCGTATCTAGTCTTAATAAATCATAGCGTCCTTCCTTCATCTCATAATAAGTTTCTATGCTTGGCGTAGCTGTTGCCAGTAAAACCTGCCCCTTATTATATTTCATACGCGCTTTAGCAACTTCTATGGCATGATACTTTGGTTCAACTTCTGATTTATAACTTGAATCATGTGCCTCATCTATTACAATCAGCTTTAAGTTTGGAAGCGGCATAAAGATTGCACTTCTAGGTCCTATGATAATAGAAACCTCTCCATCTTTAGCCTGCATATACAATCTCTGTCTTTCCTTAGGTGTCATACGACTATGAGTAAGCGCCACTTGATTTCCAAAGCGTTCTTTAAATCTAGATAAGGTTTGTGAAGTCAGTGCAATTTCGGGTACAAGTACTAATGCAGAACCACCTTTTTCAAGAATTTCTTTAATGGCATGTAAAAATACCTCTGTTTTTCCACTCCCCGTTACCCCTTGAAGGAGTACCGGACGATAAACATCTGCTTCTGATAAGGCTTTCAAATAATCAACTGCCGCCTGCTGTCCTTCATTTAGCACTTTAAAGGTCTCGTACTTAATAACATCCTTTTGGTGAATCATTTCTTCCTCAATCACCTCAACAATCTGCTTCTGTATAAGTGTTTTTAAAGAAGATTTACTTACCTCTTCTAATCTTTCAAAAGCCTTCAACTCTTCCTTGGCGTGTTCTCTTAAATAATCTATGATCCACCTTTGCTTTTCAAAGCTTTGCTTATGACGATTGGCTTCATAATAGATTTTTACTTTAAGCATATCTTGATTCAAACAAACCATTTTTATTGTAGAAGGATTTTTTGCAATAGGCTCATCTTTTAATCCTGGTGGCAGTACCACATCAATAGCCGAAGCATAGCTAGTCCCATAATACTCTACAATAAAATGTATGATTTCTAGCTGCTCCTCGTTTAAAAGAGGTTCTTCATCTACCACTTCTTTTATTTCCTTTAAACGATATTTCTGTGGCTCGATACTTTCTAATAGACTTACCACATAACCTATTTTAAGGCGATTTCCTTTTCCAAAAGGTACTTTAACGCGTTGGCCAATTTTTAATGTTTCTTTTAGCTTATCTGGTATACTATAAGTAAAGGGACGGTCAATATCACTGACAGTAGCAAATTCCATAATAATCCCCGCATAGCTTATCATTACTTCCCTTCCTTCCCTAATCCCTTTATTCGCTTACTCACATTATAAGCGTAAGAAAAGGCTGTTATATAACAGCCCTTTTATCATTACTTAAATCAATTTATCCTCTATTCTTCTGTTACTTCATCTTCTTCTAGTGGTGCATGATATTCTTTCATTCTCATTTTACCTTCATAAATCTCATCTACAGCAATAGAAATTGGTTTTTTACTTTTAAGTAGCTCATTTAATTCATTTGCTTCTTTCATTCTTTCAGGTGAAATTGTTCTTTCTCCTGATTTGTCTGCTTCTTTTGTTGCAGCAGCTTGTTCATTAATCACATCAATGATATTTCTTGCACGTTTTGCAGCAGCAATAACGATTGAATAGCGGCTAGTAAGCTTTGATTCACCCTCAGCATTTAATTTTTGCATAATTTGAGTATAAGATGGTTGTAACATATTTCTTCCTCCTAGTTATAAATAACATTTTCTATTTTTTCTTTGTAATGACTACTTTTAAGCTTCTCTGAACGAACAATACACTTTATTTCATCTAGGGCTTCCACCAAACGATCATTGACTACAACATAATCATAATGATGGTAAAGTGCAAGTTCTTCTTTTGCACGTGCAAGTCTTGCCTCGATGACATCAGGTTTCTCTGTAGCACGTCCAACAAGTCTATTTTCTAATTCTGTTAAAGAAGGTGGTACTACGAAAATAAAGATCGCCTCAGGATAAATCTTCTTAATCTGCATTGCACCTTCTACTTCTATCTCTAGTATAACATCTTTTCCATTTTTTACACTATCTTCAATAAAATCTTTAGGTGTTCCATAGTAATTTCCACAGAATTGAGCGTATTCTAATAGCTCACTTTTTTCAATCATACCTTCGAACTCTTCTCTTGTTTTAAAGAAATAGTGTACACCTTCTTCTTCACCTTGTCTAGGTGCACGAGTCGTTGCAGAAATAGATAGTAAAAATTGTTCATCTTTAATCAGTTCTCTAACAATGGTTCCTTTACCTGAACCAGATGGCCCTGATAAGACAATCTTTAGTCCTGTATTCATCTTAAGTAACTCCTTTTATTTTTCACTTTGTTGCATCAGCCTACTGGCCATTGTATCTGGCTGTAAGGCCGATAAAATCACTTGATGGTTATCTGTAATAATAACACCTCTCGTTTTTCGTCCTTGTGTGGCATCAATCAGTTCGGATTTTTCTCTTGCCTCAACAATCAGGCGCTTAATAGGTGCTGAATCTGCTGTTACAATAGCTACAATACGATCCACTGCAACAATATTACCATAACCAATGTTAATAAATTGACCCATGGTAACACCTACTCTATGTTTTGAACTTGTTCTCTGATTTTTTCGATTTCAGTTTTTAAAGCAACTACAATCTTAGTGATTTCATAGTCGTTTGCCTTTGAACCAATTGTATTGGCTTCTCTATTCATCTCTTGCATTAAAAAGTCTAGCTTACGACCTACTACTTGGCCTTCTTCTAAAATTTCCTCTAGCTGCTTAATATGGCTTTTTAAACGTGTGATTTCCTCATCAATTGCACATTTATCAGCAAATAAAGCAATCTCTGTTGTGATACGATTTTCATCAACAGAAACTCCATCTAAAAGCTGTGCAAGCCTTGCTTTTAAGCGTTCTTTATACTGAATAACAACTTTTGGGCTACGACTTTCAATAGCAATCACCATTTCAGAAAGAACTTTACATTTTTGCAGAATATCTTGTTTTAATGCTTCTCCTTCTTTTTGACGCATCTTAATAAACGCTTCTAATGCCCCTTGAAGTGCCGATTCAATCTGCGCTTCTATCGCTTCATTATTAACCGTTTTCTTTTGAATACTTACTAAATCATTTATATTCATTAATGCAGATAGCTTAAGATCATCTTCTAGGTCAAACTTTCTTCCAAGCATCCTTAATCCTTCTAGATAAGCCGCACCTAAAGACTCATTTACCACAACTTCTACATCTTCTTGAGCAACTGATTGCATACTAATTGTAATTTCAACCTTACCTCTTGTAAGTTTCTCTTTAACAATTCTTCGAATGACTTCTTCATATTGCATCAGTATACGTGGCATTCTTATATTAAGGTCTAAATAGCGATGATTGACACTACTAACTTCAACAAGTATCTTTCTCTCATTTGCTTCAACTTCATATCTACCATAGCCTGTCATACTATATATCATGGATCTTCCTACTTTCCATTTTGTACTTAGCATTTGACCTCTATTATAACATACCTTCCTTTTATTTTCAAAAAAATTATGCTATACTTTGTCCTATAATTAAAGGAGGTATCAGATATGGCTTTAGATGGTCTTGTTCTTGCTAACGTTGTTCATGAATTAAGTACTGAACTTGTTGGTGGACGTATTGACAAAATTTATCAAATTGAAAAAGAAGATATCCTCATTACACTTCGTAATCAAGGTTCTACTTATAAATTACTTTTAACTGCAAATAGCAATTATCCCCGTATTCATTTATCAAACTTAGCCAAAAATAATAATACAGAACCCCCTATGTTTTGTATGCTACTTCGTAAACATTTAGGTGGTGGAAAACTACTTAGTATCACCCAACCTGATATGGAGCGTATTGTCACACTATCTATTGAGGCGACTAATGAGCTAGGAGACAAAGAAACAAAACTGCTTACCATCGAAATTATGGGACGCCATTCTAATATTATTTTAATGAAACAAGATGGTACGATTATCGATAGTATCAAACATATCTCATCTGATAAAAGTAGCATTCGTGAAGTCCTTCCAAATCGTACTTATATGAGGCCTCCTAGCCAAGATAAACTAAGTCCCCTTCATTTAACAAAAGAGGATTTTATTAATAAGCTTTTTTCTAAAGAAATGAGTATCTATAAAGGGCTTTACACCAGTTTTAATGGATTAAGTCCCATTTTTGCTCAGGCACTGTGTTTTGAGGCGGGAGTAGATAGCAATGCGCTTATTTCTACTTTAGAGCCTGCTGCACTTAGTCAGCTTTATGCTTGCCTTGAAAAGGCGATTCATCTTGTTCAAACAGGTAGCTTTACACCTACTTTATATTTTGATGAACAAGAAATCCCAAATGATTTTTATTGCTTTAAGCTTTCTATTTACGAAACACTTATGCAAAAATCCTATGAGAGCATGAGTGCACTTTTAGAGTACTTTTACTTTGAGCGCAGCACTCGTTTTAATGTCTCTCAAAAAACAGGCGACATCAAAAAACTTCTTCATACTTTTTTAGATCGTGCTGTTCGTAAAAAGCAAATTCAAGAAAAAGCCTTAGAGGAAGCTGATCAAAAAGATCTTTATAAAATATATGGCGAACTTCTTACAGCTTATGCCCATCAGGTACCACCTCAGGCAAAAGCTTTCACAACACTTAATTACTATACTGAGCCGTATGAAGAAATCACTATTCCTCTAGATAATAACCGTACTGCTATTGAGAATGCGCAATTCTATTACAAACTGTATAACAAAGCAAAACGTACAGAATTAGCTGCAAAAGAACAACTTCTAAGCATCGAAAAAGATATTAAGTATCTACAGTCTGTCCTACTCTCTTTAGATTTACTACAAACCAAGGAAGATATTTCTGAACTTCGAGCAGAACTTATTGAAATGGGCTACCTTAAAAAGAAAAAGGGGGCTACTAAAAATAAAAATAGTAAAAAAGATCTTCCATTTCTTCATTTTAAATCCTCATTGGGACACGATATCTATGTAGGGAAAAACAATTATCAAAATGATGCTTTAACCATGAAATTTGCTAGGCCTAATGACCTATGGTTGCATATTAAAGATGGTCCAGGCTCACACGTTATCATTAAGCATTTAGAAGGTATATCCATCAATGAAGATATTCTATTAGAAGGTGCCATCCTAGCTGCTTATCATAGTAGTGGAAAAATGTCTAGTCACGTTCCTATTGACTATACCTATAAGAAAAATGTAAAAAAAGTACCTAATGCGAAACCAGGTATGGTTATTTACACCAACTTTAAAACCTTATACGTAACACCGACGGAAGCCATTGTCAAAAAACTAGCAACTATATAATAATAAAAAAGTACTCTATCCCTTTAACGCTTCATTTAAAGGAATAGAGTACTTTCGTTTTTAATCTGAACATTTTTTTAGTTCTAGCATTAAAAAATACCTAAGTGCTCAAGTAAGATTCTAAAACCGATTAAAATGAGAATGATGCCTCCTGCAAGTTCTGCTTTACTCTTATATTTCTCACCAAATTTATTTCCAATGATAACACCTACCATTGAAAGACCAAAAGTAGTCACTCCTATTAAAGATATAGGCATCCAAATATTGACTTTTAAAAAAGCAAAGGTAATTCCCACAGCAAGCGCGTCAATACTAGTTGCAATAGCGAGTATAAAAAGTTCTTTCAAATCAAGCTTCTCTACATAAGAACATGCCGCCTCTTCTTCCTCACCTTTAAAGACTTCCCAAATCATTTTACCCCCAATTAATACTAAAAGTCCAAAGGCAATCCAGTGATCAACACTTGTAATATACTGCTCAAACTGTTTTCCTAATACCCAACCTATTAGTGGCATTATTGCTTGAAAACCACCAAAGAATAATGCAATGATTAATGTATGCTTATAATTTATTTTTCTCATACATAATCCTTTACATACTGCTACAGCAAAAGCATCCATTGATAATCCAATTGCTATTAAAATAAGTTCAATAATTCCCATTTTTCATCCTCCAATAATATAAATTCAATAAAAAATCAAGCACTCTACAGTACTTGATTTCATAAAAACGCAAGTATAGCTGAGGTTATACTTGAATCTTACTATTTAAGACAAACTGGGACTAATGGTCTGTATATTGACTTGTTAAGTTCTATACACCAATTACTTCCCCATAGATTGCATCATTTTACCATATTTTTTATAGCACTACAAGGTACTCTTTATAAATGATCTGCCCTAACCTACTGGCAACGTCTTTATCCGATTCACTTAGCTCTTACAACTTTTAAATACTCAGTTTTTAAAAAACTTCCTACAATTTCTACACGATAAGGTGCCTATGTATTTTGAAATATGTGATTTGATATAGTTAAAATCTATCTCAAATATATTTTTTAAGAGCCTCTATATAGGCTATCCCTAGTCTGCTTAATGTTGCATTTCTATGGGTTAATACACCAATTCGAATGATTTCATCTACAGCTAATGGTCTAGCAATAATATTAGGTCCATTTAATTCCTTACTTATGATACCTGTACTAATTGTATAACCATTTAACCCTATCGCTAGATTAAATAAGGTTGCTCTATCTCTCACTTTAATTTGTTGCTCTCTTTTTATAGTACTTAATATCTCTTCTGAAAAATAAAACGAGTTATAATCACCTTGCTCAAAACAAAGATATGGATAATCAACTAGGTCCATTAAACTAATACTTTTTCTTT
>JAHLFQ010000209.1 GCA_018883705.1 Candidatus Cellulosilyticum pullistercoris | reverse complement strand
TTTTATATCTTTCCTCATAGTTACGTACTCGCTTCAAATACTCTTCTCTATCCTCATTATCTAGAAAAATATCTTGCTTATTATTTCCTCTTACACAAATGTGATATATGCTATTTCCACATTTTTCTCTAGCAACTCTAGGCATTTCTTTTCCTCCTGCTTTAATATCCCTTAATATACAATCAGTAATCCTACTTAATAATCCTTAAGATTATTGACTCTATTCAGCTTTTTAATCATTTCTTGTAAAAAAAATAAAGGGACGGTTCTGTTTTAAAAACAGAACCGTCCCTTTATTTTTATTTTATTTTATTCTACTGTCCCTGTATTTTGTACAATGACTTCCACATCAATCTGAATGGGTAGCTTCTTATATTCATCTACATCCCAATTTTGTTTATATTTTTCCCATAACTTAGGATGTTTCCTATATAACTCTAAACCTATATTCAAAAAATCTGTATTCATCGTTTTGGATGTATTAATTGTCTTTTGCATCTGATTTTTGATTTGTTCTTCAATAAGCTTCGAAATCTCCGCTATTTTTTTCTCATCAAATACATATTGATCTTTTGATGAATTATACTCGGTGATATTTCCTTTTACTATTATTTTAATGATTGCTTGTAGCTTATCTTCATCTTTAAAACTTATTGTTCTTTTTTGTTGATTGATATCATAGGTTAAGTATTCTCCTTCATATTCAACAATAGTTGGCACCTTATAAACCCTTCCATCTATAAAAAGTTCACCTCTGACTTCATCTTCATCCAGCCAGCCTACTAATTCATAGTCTTTTATAACTGCTGCTCCATCAATTTTTAAGGTACCTTCTTCATTTATTTCTATCTCTGGTATCGTGGTAATATTCGTATTTTGTATCTCTTTAACCATGTTCCCTAAAACTTGTTGCTTGGCATGACTCGTGCCTCTTTCGGTATTATTAAAATACTTCATGATATACAGTCCGATCATTGGATTTTGATAATTATCTGATTGAACGATATCTCCTGCATTTCCCTGTACTGCTAATATATTAGTTCCTCTACTAATCTGTTTATTTCTGATTAAACTATCCAGAGCTGCTCTAAAAAGCTTCTTATCTTTAATTAATTCTTCTCCAAATATTAAAGCTTTAGTATGGGTAAAAGATAGGGTATTTTGTGTCTTTGATTCTATATCATCCACACTTTTTGCAATGGTTGGGCTTTTTGCTATTATGGGTGTTTTTACATTTTCTGCCAGACTATTTTCACCGGATAGCTTGCCTATATCTGGAATCATATAAGTCACCTGATAATAGTCTCTATCTTGTATATTGGCTTCAAGATTATCCTCACTACCTTTATCTATAGCAACTTCTAATACAACATGCCTCTCATTGATCTCTACATTATCCCAACATCCTGTCAGCATAAGGCTAGATAAGCTTATCATTATTCCTAACAATATTTTATTTTTCACTTCCTAACCTCCTAAATTTAGCAATCAGTAGCAAAATCAATGGAATTGGAATCAAAAACCATATACCAAAGTAATATTGAAAACTCAAGTACCAGTCATAGGCTTGTACTAAGCCTTGAGGCCATATCGCAATAAATAAAATGATTGGAACCAGCGGCAAAACAAAAACATTTTCTCTTTTAAACTTACAACTTCTACTTCCAATTAATGCCGGGAAGTAAAGCCCAGAACTAAGATACATAAAAATACTTAAAACCCATCCTGTCATCATTAACACTTCTTGATTCTCTACCACCGAATTAGTTAATCCTATACTCTGCATTAATGCTATAACAGGCCAAATTTGTCTTTGTGTTTCTCCTAATCCTATCTCTGCGATTGTTAATAAAATAATGATACTTTCTAGTATCGCTATTATAACGATTGCTACAATCCCTACTTTTCTTGCTTTATCAGGCTTTTCCATCATTCCAGTCATCATGAGTAAAAACTCTAGTGGTATAAACAAAAAACTAATATTTAATGCGCCTACACCAACACTTTCAATATTGGTTTGAAAAAGAGGTAATAACTCTCTATAATCTGCACCTAAGGCAATAATAATAAAAACAATAATTAAAGGTACAAATATGAAGTATACTAACACTTCTCCCATACGTGCAGTAGCCTCTACCCCCGACTTAACCAAGTAACTGGTAGTAAGCAATATAATACTCATAATGACCATAATCGGAGTTTTAGGAAGCATCACCTGTGAAATCATTTCACCAAACATACGTAATTCCAGACCTGTCCCTATTAACACTTTTATAGCAAAAAGAGTTAATAAAATATAAGCTAGCCAGTTTGGCAAAATACTTTTCGTTAACTCTACTAGTGTCATATTAGGAAACCTCATCGTCAAACTAGTAATACAATATACATAAAGAATCCCTATAACAAGCGCCACAATTGGCAGTATATAGCCATTTCGTCCTACATAATACGTACATAGCTTAGGTAATAACAAAATGTTTGTATTAAACATCTGTAAAATAAGCAGTATCGTCACTTGCCTGGTTGATATTTTCCCATTGTGAGAAAACATTTAGCCACCTCCATCTTTTCAAGAACCGTCCCTAAATAGCAGAACCGTCCCTATATCAGTTTATTTCTTGCTATTTACCTTATTGGTCTTCTCACTATTTGAACCTGGCGCTAGATCTGTAGCATTTTCTTTTGATTTAAGGCGCAACCTTGTCCTTTGAATCTGTCTAGCAAATATAGGTCTTGTTGTTTGCATAAATGTTGGAAATCTTAAAATGGTATCTTTTAAATCTCTTGCCCCATTTTGATCAGAAATGTTATATGGTGCTAAATAAGGAATCTTAAAACTTTCTAATGCTGAAAGATGTGTCAGTACAATGAGCATAGCTATTAAAAATCCATATAATCCTAACGCTGCAGATAAAGCAATAAACAAGTATCTGACTAACCTGAATGCAGATGCCAAACTATAATCAGGCACAGCAAATGTACAGATAGCTGTAAATGCAATAATGATAATAATCATCGGACTAATAATGTTGGCATCAACTGCTGCTTGTCCAATAACAAGCCCACCAACTAATGCAATAACATGTCCAATAGCTCCTGGCGCCCTAATTCCTGCTTCTCTAAACAATTCAAATATGACTTCCATAACAATAATTTCCGTAACCGTGGAAAACGTAATCCCCTCCCGCGAGGCGGCGATAGAAATGGCAAAAGGTGTAGGCAGTATTGCCGGCTGAAAGTTTAATATCGCAATATATAATCCTGGTAAGGTAAATGAAAAAAATGACACGATATATCTAAGTATTCTCGTAAAACTCATAATCTGCCATCTTTGATAATAGTCTTCTGAGGCTTGATAAAATGCATTTAAGGTGGCTGGTACAATAATTCCAAAAGGAGATGTGTCTACTAATATACCAACTTTTCCCTCAAGTAAACTGGCTGCGAACTTATCAGGTCTTTCTGTAGCTTGCGTCTGAGGAAACGGACTTTTCCAGCTATCTTCAATCAGCTGTTCAATATAACCACTATCAAAAACAGCATCAATGACATACTTATCCAGTCTCTCTTCAATCTCTTTTACTAGCTCAGGTTTTACGATATCCTCTACATACACAAGCGCAATATCTGTTCTACTTCTTGTTCCATAGCTAATCATCTTAAACTTAAGCTTAGTATCTCTAATTCGTCTTCTTACTAAAACTGTGTTAAATCTTATAGTTTCAGTAAATCCCTCTCTTGGCCCTCTAACTACGTTTTCTGTTGCTGGTTCACTTACACCTCTAGCTGGCCAGCTACGTGTTGCAATCACTAACCCCTTCGTTGAACCTTCCACAAAAACAGCACTATCTCCTGACAGTACCGCCTTCACCATATCATCCATTTTATCGACTTCTTTGACATCAAACGTAGCAGAAAAATGTTGCATGACCATCTTAGTAGGAGAGTACGTATCCGTATCAATCTCTCCACTTAAATTCTTAAATTCAAATACCCTGCTTAACAAATAATTTTCTAATATGTCCCTATTAATCAGTCCATCTGTATAAACACCATAAATCCTAAAATTTTTCTCAGCATCTATAGTGACCTCTCTCTTTACAATATCTCCGCAATCCTTAAATAGCATTTCTATATGTTTAATATTACTATCTAGATCACTTGATAATTCTATGCTTATTTTATTCTCTTCATCATGAAACTCATCTTCTTTACTTATTTTTAGAGGCTTCTTTTCTCTTCTCATATACTACTCCTTTCGCCTATATTAAACTGCAGCAATTATAATTCCACAAATTCCAATAACAATATAAATGTATCCTACTATTTTAGAGAACCGTCCCTCTCTCTGGAACTCTTCTTCTCTTTCTAAATTATTGCTTTGTATCCATGCCATGTAAGCACCAATTGCCAGCATTATAAGATCTATATAGATTGAAAAATATTCTTTTAGCCATATCATCTTTTCACCCCAATTCCCATTTTGGTAATTCATAAGCATTATTTGTAATTACAAGAAAAATATTCAAGTTTAAAAATAAAAAGAAGAGGGACGGTTCTGCTTTAGCAGAACCGTCCCTCTTCTTTTCTATTCTTTTTTAAATAGCACGACATGATTGTCTTTCTACTAATTCAACATCTAAAAAGATGTGTGAGTTTTCTATTTTCCCTTCTAACAGTTTAAGAAGAATTTCTACACTTAATCGGCTCATCTCATTTTTAGGTTGCTTAACAGTCGTAATAGATGGCTCATAATATTTTGATATATCCATCCCATCAAATCCCATAATCGATATATCTTCTCCAACTTTTCTTCCTAGATCAAAACTTGCCTTAGCGGCCCCAACTGCCATAATATCTGAAATCGCAAAGATGGCTGTTATTTCTGGATTTTCCTCTAAGATCTTTTTGCTTTCTTTATAGGCATCATCATATTCATATTCTCCGTATATAATATATTGATCACCTATACCAATTTTATAGTCTTCTAAAGCACTTTTATACCCTTCACATCGTTCCTGACTGATTCCAAAGTCTTTCTTTTCTCCTAGTATTAATCCTATATTTTTATGACCATTTTTAATAAGATATTCTGTTGCCATATAGGCGGCTTGCTTATTATTAATACTAATAGAGGAGCATCTCTTTAAATTTTTTCTTGTGACTGAATCTACAGAAAGTAAAACAATAGGTATATTTACCTCTTCTAAGTCATCATCTGTTAAATTTAAAAAGTTTCCCCCTAGGCAAATCATACCTTGTAATCTCTTTTCCTTAATAAAACCCACTAAAGTTCCAATATCATTTTCATTATTATGATGTTGTAAAATCATTGTATATCCTGCATTCTGGATACCTACGCTCACAAGCTTTAGAATTTCTGAGAAAAAAGGGTTAAATACACCTTTAACTAATATTCCGATATTCTTAGTGTTACTTTGCTTTAGAATTCTAGCACTATTATTAGGGATATAATTGTTCTCTTTTATAATCTCAAGAATCCTTTTCCTTGTCTCATCATTTACATCTGGATGATTATTTAAAACCCTAGAAACAGTACTTACTCCCACATTTGCTATTGCCGCTATATCTCTGATATTCATATGTATTCTCCTACCTTCATATGTTTTTATCTATCACTATTCCAAGTCTAAAATAATCCTTCTCATTGTCTTAAACTCATAGTATCGTAAATAGATAGAAAAATCAATTTTCATTCTTTGCCTTTTATAAGATTAATATTATTTTTACTAATGGGAATTATAACCCTATGATATTTGACGTTTACACATGTTCACTCCAATAGATTTTTCTTTACTTATATTGAGCTATTACTTATAATGGTATTTACGATTCATTTTTTGAAATTATTTACAATTTTAATTTTATATATAAGGAGGTCATATTAGTGATTTATACAGTAACTTTAAATCCTTCTTTAGACTATGTTATGCACTTAGATGAATTCAATCTCAGCAGTGTAAATAGAAGCAAAAAAGAAGAGGTCTATCCTGGTGGTAAAGGCATTAACGTTTCTATTGTCCTTAATACCCTGGGAATTCCTAACAAGGCACTTGGTTTTGTATCAGGCTTTACCGGAAAAGAAATTGAAAATATTATGCTTCAATTAGGCATCCATACAGATTTCATTACGTTAGACCATGGCATTTCACGAATCAATGTAAAACTTGAAGCGGAAAAAGAAACAGAAATTAATGGTATGGGGCCAAAAATTACCCCTGCAGACTTAAGAGATTTATTTACTCAGCTCGAAGAAATTCAAGATGGTGATTTTTTAATATTAGCAGGCAGTATTCCAAGTAGTGTCCCAACTAGTATTTATCAAGATATTATGAAAGCACTTGCCCATAAAAATATCAACATCATTGTCGATGCAACGAAAGATTTACTTCTTAATGTTCTTAAATACAAACCATTTCTTATTAAACCAAACCACATTGAACTAGCAGAGCTTTTTAATGTCACGCTTCATTCCGACGATGAGATTATAACTTATGCTCGCAAATTACAAGAAATGGGCGCTCAAAATGTTCTTATCTCTATGGGTGGGGACGGTTCTATCCTCATCACAAGCGAAGGAGAAGTTATTAGAATGAATGCTCCAAAAGGAACAGTGATTAATACAGTAGGTTCTGGTGATTCTATGGTTGCTGGATTCATTGCTGGCTACCTTAAATCAAATAATCTTAAAGAAGCGCTTAAACTGGCTACTGCAACAGGTAGTGCTACTGCCTTTTCTCCATGGCTCGCAAGAAAAGATACGATTGATGACCTACTTTATCAACTTTAACAAACTAATCGGAGGCTTACAATGAGAATTACAGATTTACTTAGTGCAAAAAGTATTGACCTAAACTTTAAAGTAACTTCTAAAGCTGAAGCTATTGATCATTTAGTAGACCTTATGAACTCTACAGGAAACATTAAAGATAGAGAAGCTTACAAATCAGCCATTCTTGCTCGTGAAGATTTAAGCACAACAGGTATTGGTGAAGGAATTGCTATCCCACATGCAAAAGTAGATGCTGTTACAAAAGCGACACTAGTAGCTGCTGTTAGTAAAGAGGGTGTAGATTATGAATCCCTTGATGGAGCTCCATCTCATCTACTCTTTATGATTGCTGCTCCAGACGGTGCAAACAACACACACCTAGAGGTTCTTTCTAGATTATCAACCATTCTTATGGATGCTAAATTTAGAGAATCTCTTATTAACGCATCAAATGCTAATGAATTTTTACGCCTTATCAATATAAAAGAAACTGAAAAATTTGGTGACGAAATTTCAAAAGAAGAACTTACAAAACTGACATCAAATCCTACTTCAGATAATGGCTATCAAATTTTAGCTGTTACAGCTTGCCCAACAGGTATTGCTCATACTTTTATGGCAGCTGAAGCACTTCAAAACAAGGCAGATGAACTCGGCATTACTTGTAAAGTAGAAACTAATGGTTCAAGTGGTGTTAAAAATAAACTTACTGATGAAGAAATTCAAAATGCAGAATGTATCATTGTAGCTGCTGATAAAAAAGTTGAAATGGCACGCTTTAATGGTAAAAAAGTGATTATCACTAAGGTAGCTAATGGTATTCATAAAGCAGAAGAACTCGTTATTAAAGCTGCTGCTGGTGATGCTCCTATTTATCACGCTCATAGTAATGGTCATTCTGATGATAGTGAAACAGCTACCAGTGAAGGCCTTGCTCGCAAACTCTACAAACACTTAATGAATGGTGTTTCTCACATGCTTCCATTCGTAATTGGTGGTGGTATTCTTATTGCTTTAGCCTTCCTAATCGACTCTGTGTTAGGCTATACAGATGCACTAGGTTCTAATACAGCAATTGCCGTTTGGTTTAAGTTTATTGGTGATACTGCTTTCGGCTTTATGCTTCCTGTACTGGCTGGTTATATTGCTATGAGTATCGGCGAACGTCCAGCTCTTGCTGTTGGTTTCGTTGGTGGTATGCTTGCAAATGTAGGTGGTTCCGGATTCTTAGGCGCTTTAGTCGCTGGATTTGTAGCTGGTTATCTGATGCTAGGACTGAAAAAAGTGCTTTCATATTTACCACAAACTCTTGAAGGACTCAAACCAACTTTACTGTATCCTGTATTAGGAATTGGCCTAATTGGTTTCATTATGCAATTTATCATTAATCCACCATGCGCTTTTGTAAACACTTGGTTAACAGAAACTTTATTAAACATGGGAACAACAAGTGGCGTTCTTGTAGGTATCATTTTAGCTTCAATGATGGCTATTGATATGGGTGGTCCATTTAATAAGGCTGCATACGTAGTTGGTATTGCTGCCCTTGAAGCTGGCAATCTTTCATTGATGGCTGCTGTTATGATTGGAGGTATGGTCCCTCCACTTGCAATCGCTCTTTGTACGACCTTTTTCAAAGATAGATTCACAGAAAAAGAACGTCAATCAGGTATCATTAATTATGTAATGGGCTTATCCTTCATTACTGAAGGTGCTATTCCTTTTGCTGCCTCTGACCCAATAAGAATTATTCCTTCATGCGTTGTCGGCTCAGCAGTAGCTGGCGCCATCTCCATGTTTTTTGGATGTACACTGAATGCCCCACATGGTGGTATCTTCGTACTTCCAGTAATCGGTCAACCTTTATGGTACTTTATTGCACTTGTAATCGGTTCAGTTGTAGGCGCTATCCTACTAGGATTTCTCAAAAAACCTTTAAATAAATAGAAAAGAATAGGGACGGTTCTGCTTAAGTGAGCAGAACCGTCCCTATTCTTTTCTATTTTTTATCCACAATCTTCTTCTGTAGTAATCACTCTATCCCCAATTTACTCAACATATCTACATCTTTATCAAATTTATAGCAGAACCGTCCCTACTAGATAGTCCCTACTAAATAATTCTCTACTCTAGCCTCTACATAAGAGGAGCAAATAATCTTATAATGGAACGCATCAATCTAGTTACTAATTTCACGCGTCTGCAATCTTCTAAAGTAATTGGTGTTGCAATCTCTACCATATTTAAAAAGTCTTCTTTAATATCACGGATCGTTTCTGTTTTATAGAGCCATGTGCCACACTCAAAATGCAAGTATAGACTTCTATAATCCATATTGATACTTCCAACTACTCCTACTTCGTCATCTGATACAAATGTTTTTGAATGAATAAATCCTGGTGTATATTCGTAAATTTTGATTCCAACTTTAATAAGCTGTTCATAGTACGCCCTAGTTAAGATATGCACATACCACTTATCTTCAATATGTGGTGTCATAATTCTTACGTCTACGCCACTTTTTGCAGCTAAACTGAGTGCCGTTACCATTTCATTATCTACAATTAAATACGGGGTACAAATATAAACATAGTCTTTTGCCTTATGAAGTAAATTAAGATATACATTTTCTCCTACTGTTTCATGGTCTAGAGGACTATCCGCATAGGGTTGTACATATCCGTCACTTTCAAAAGGTTCAGGGTGATATACATTGGGTTTATACAGATTATAATCTTCATACTCATTACTTGTAAAATCCCATGTTTGTAAAAACATCATGGTTAAATTCCATACAGCTTCACCTTTTAGCATAATAGCTGCGTCTTTCCAGTGTCCAAATCTTTCAACAGCATTAATGTATTCATCTGCTAAGTTAATGCCACCCATAAAACCAACATGTCCATCTACTACAGTAATCTTTCTATGATCCCTATTATTTAAAATAATAGAAACCACTGGCGCCAATGGATTAAATACTAGACACTTTATTCCTTTTTTACGTAACTTTTCTTCATACTTGTAAGGTAATGTTTTGAGGCAACCTATATCATCATATAGAACCCTTACATCTACACCTTGTTTTGCTTTTCTTTCTAGGATTTCTAGCACGGTATCCCACATCATACCTTGGTCTATAATGAAATACTCCATAAAGATAAAGTGCTCTGCTTTTTCTAATTCTTCAACCAAACTTTCAAAGAAACTCTCTCCCGGACTAAAGTATTTAGTTTTTGTATTCTTATAAATCGGATAGCAGGAGAAATGGTTAATATACTTGGCTTGATTAGCTATATTTTTATCTTGTTGTTCTAGCTCCTCCATTATGGATTCATCTTGCTTAAGGAAAGGGACGGTTCTTCTATAAACCTCCTCTAATCTTCTAGTAAACTTTTTACCCAATCGATTATTACCTGCAATAATATAGAAAAATCCACCAAAGAGCGGAAACAACATAATAGGTATAGCCCATGCTAACTTATAGGAAGGATTTTCATTCTTACTTACAAGATGTATCACCACAACTGTACTAATTAGCACACAAATGATGTAGAAATAAATAAAATAATTACTTAGTTTCCATATGACAGATATAATAATCCCAATTTGAAGCAATATAAGTATGCCAACTATAGCTATACGACTAAATACTAAATTTAAGATTTTTTTCATCAAGCTTTCTCCTGTTATCAAATCATTATATCTATTCTATTATCTCTTCCTCAAAGATAAATCGAATAGCTTTATCAATCCAATCACTAGACATATGTTTTTCCCCAAATGACATATGCTCTTCAACCATGAAATTGCCTAGTGACAATCCATGTCTTCCTCGTCTATAAATATGCATTTCAAGTGGTATGTCATTTTCCAATAGGGCATTAGCAAATAACATCGTATTTTTTACTGGTACGCTACCATCTTCATAAGTATGCCAAATAAATGTTGGTGGTACATCCTTGCTTACCTGTTTTTCTAATGAGATCAGTTCTAAATTTTCCTCAGTCATATTATCTCCTAATAAATTGTTCACAGACCCTTGATGTGCAAATTCACCACTTGTAATAACTGGATATGATAATACCAGTAAATTCGGTTTAATTTTTTTACGGTCAATTTGAAGATAATCGCTTACCCATGGTTTATTCCAAAATGCCCCCACACAGGCACTTAAATGACCCCCTGCTGAAAATCCACACACAGTAATCTTATTAGGGTCAATATGCCACTCTTCGGCATGCTCTCTAATATAGTTAATTGCACTAAAAGCTTCACAAAGTGCTTGTGGAAAACGAGCCGGTGCCACACTATAATGTAAAACGAAAGCACATAACCCTTCAGAAATAAATTTCATAGCAATAGGTTCACTTTCTCTTTGTGAAGTGTGTTCATAACCACCACCTGGTATAATAAGCACTGCTGGTCTTATTTTATTTTTTCCTTCAATAAATGAATTGTCTGGTATATATGCTATTAAGCGTGCAACATAATCACTTGCCCCTGTTGTTCTAATATCAATATTTTTCTCAAAATGTTTCATAATATTTCTCCTATCCATAATCTATTTCTTCTTATTATACTCTAATTCGTTTCTTAATTACATTACTACTTTTTACTAAAGAATATATGTAGCCAATCTAATCGTTTTCTATCTAATAGCAGAACCGTCCCTATCCATTGTGCTATCATTACAATAAATAGGCGAAAAAATAAGGCTGCTTAGTAGCAACCTTATTTTTTCATTTTTTCTTCTAAAGAATTAAGACCTTGTTTTGTTTTATCTATAGCCTTTTCTGCACCTTTTTTAACTGCCTCTAATCCTTCTTCAGCTTTTTGCCCGATTTCATCCATGCTATTTTTTGCTTTGTTTCCTAACTTCTCAGCATCTTCTTTGATATGTTTAGCCAAAGTTTTTACATCTTCTTTATATTTTTCAACTGTTTCATTTTTATTTTCCATGCCAATCACCTCATATATTTATTATTTCCTACATTTATTATTCTCTAGATTTTCTTTTATATGCGTGATTTTTAAATTTCATTTTGCATTGAATCTAAATTTGAATGGTAGCACATATCAATTAAACATAAAGGACTGATACACGTTCATTTCTTTATATCTGTTGCCAAAATTTTATAATACAACCTAAAAGGATGACTTGAATAATCAAAATAAGAGGCATACCATACTTAAAATACCAATGTTTTGTTTTATGTCTAAACTGGTTCATTCCTAATATGCTGCCGAGACTGCCTCCTAGAAGTGCAATGCTAAATAGTGTTTTTTCAGAGATTCTATATTTTCCTGTGATTGCACGTCTTTTATCTGACCACATACTGATGTAACCTATGAGATTCATAACCACTAATATCCCAATTATAATAGCGCTACTTTCCACTACTTTCCCTCCTTATCTATTTCACTTCATCTACTGTATCATTACATTCTTCTTATATGCAATCTATATATTCCTATACTTTTTTTAATTATGACGCTTACTTCTAATTAAGTCTATCTCTTTTTATTTTAGGTTTCATTTTTATCTAGAACCGTCCCTAAGTATTTTATTTATTTTTCAAAAGAAAAAACACCTTATTATCCGCCGAAGCTTCAAATAAGATGCTTTCCCTATTATATCATGAAGTTAATACATAATATATGTCTAAGAGAATGAACATTAGTAACCTGTCGAAGTTCTATAGGTTCTTTTTCTCCATAAACCTAGTTAATTCTTCTACTGTTGGAAGACCTTCGTTATCACTTTTGTGCATAACTTGAATGGCACCAATTGCATTTGCTCTATCTACACATTCACTTACGTCTTTTCCTTCTAGAAGTCCACTGATGAAACCTACTGCAAATCCATCTCCAGCTCCAACTGTATCAATTACTTTTTCTACTTTGTAGCCGTCGATATAGCCTTCTTCAGTTTGAGTTTTTACATAAGCCCCTTTAGGCCCTAATTTGATAACAACATTTTTTACGCCTTGTTCTAAATAGAAATTTGCGATATCTTTTTCATTATCAAATCCTGTTAATATTTTACCTTCTGAAATACCTGGAAGCACAGTATCACATCTAAAAGCAATTTTATTAATGGTTTTAACCATATCAGCAGAATTCTTCCATAAGCTTAATCTTAAATTTGGATCAAATGAAGTTGTTAATCCATTATTTTTTGCTTTTTCAATTAAATAAAGTAATGTTGCTCTTGAAGTATCTGAGATAGCAGGGAAAATACCTGTTAAGTGAAAATGATTAAAACCAGTCATATCGATTTCATCTACATCATCTACTCTTAAGTTAGATGCCGCTGATCCATTACGATAGTATGCAACCTCAGGATCACCTACAGAAGTTTTTCCTTTAAGCTGAAATGCTGTTGGATAATGATCATCAAAACAGATTTTACTTGTATCAATCCCTTCTTTTTCTAAGAAGTTCATTAAGTAATTTCCGAATGGGTCTTTTCCAAGTTTTGTAATATAACAAATTTCATGCCCTAGTCTTTTAAGACCAATTGCAACGTTCATTTCTGCTCCTGCAGCTGAACGTGTAAACTGTGTAACTGTTTCCAAACTTCCTTCTGTCTCTGCAATGAATAAAGCCATTGGCTCTCCAACTAAAATTACCTTTGACATAACTGCCTCCCATTATGTGACTTTTATAGTTCAAATCTTTTATATTGTACTAGTCTATTTATATCTATTTACCTTTATTGCCCCATAAAAAGTCTACTAAAAGTACAATCTAGCGCTTCTCTCAAGGGTAACAACCAAAATCATATCTATTAGTTAAAAAAAAACACGATTATCGCCATAGCCGCTTATTGTATGGTTTCTAACCGCATTTTTAAATTAGGGTGCATTAAGGGGATGCACCCTAATCAATTAGGAGTAATCTCTATACACTTGAAATATAGAGCTATTTATGCGATATCACTATCACATTAAGGGTATATATGTGTTTCGCTAACAACCTACTATCTTTGAACGCGACCAGAACCGTCCCCACCAGCAAGAGCTTGAACTTCTGCTACAGATACACGGTTGTAGTCTCCTTCAATAGTATGTTTTAAACATGAAGCTGCTACTGCAAATTCGATTGCTGCTTGTGGCTCGTAGTTATTAACTAAGCTGTAGATAAGTCCGCCGCCAAACGAATCTCCTCCACCTACACGGTCAACGATACGAACTGCATATTTTTTAGAGAAGAAGAAATCTTCACCATTGTATAGCATTGCTGCCCAATTGTTATCACTAGCAGAGATTGACTCTCTAAGTGTAATTGCTACATAATCAAAACCAAATCTATCTTTAAGTTGTTTAGCTACATCTTTATAACCTTCATGGTTAACTTCACCTTTTGTTACGTCTGTATTTGCTGCATGAATACCGAATACATCAGCTGCATCTTCTTCGTTAGCGATACATACGTTTACATATTGCATTAACTCGCCCATAACTTGGCCAGCTTTTTCTCTTGTCCATAATTTTTTTCTATAGTTAAGGTCACAACTTACTTTAACACCTCTAGCTTTAGCTGCTTTACAAGCTTCTAAACAGATAGCTGTTGCATCATCACCTAATGCTGGTGTGATTCCTGTGAAGTGGAACCAAGTTGCTCCTTCGAAAATTTCATCCCAATTGAAATCAGCTGTTGTAGCTGTTGAGATTGAAGAGTGAGCTCTATCATAAATTACTTTAGATGGTCTTTGAGACGCACCTTTTTCTAAGAAATAAATACCAACTCTTTCACCACCACGAGCGATATGTTTTGTTTCTACACCATATCTACGAAGGTCGTTAATAGCTGCTTGCCCAATTTCGTGTGTTGGTAATTTTGTTACGAATTCAGCTTCTAAACCATAGTTAGCAAGAGAAACTGCTACGTTAGCTTCTCCACCACCATATGTAGCTTGGAATTGATCTACTTGGTTAAATCTTAAATATCCGTTTGGTGCAAGTCTTAACATAATTTCGCCAAAAGTAACTACTTTCATTTTTCATTCTCCTATACATTTAATTTATTTTTATAGATTACTTAATCTTTTAACATTTTAATACTATCAAATAGTATCTTTATATCAAGCATTACATTGATACATTCACATGAAGGTTATCGTTGTCTTGTATTTGCTAATGTATTGCTAGTTATTTATGTACTCAATTTAATCTTGATACCTATTTTTATGAAGCTTATTTTTGTAAAAGATGAATTGCAAATCCACCAATTTCTTCTTCTAAATAAATAGCTGTAAGTTTTCCTTTAGCATTGTATTTAGCTGATTCTTCGTTAATTTTAACACCTTTAGCTTTAAGGTAAGCTACTGCTCTTTCAATATAGTTTGTTTTATATGCAATATGACCTTTTGCACCAAGGTAAGGTGATTTCATAACTTCAATACCTTTACCAGCAAAGATTGAACTATTACCTTCTTTTACTGATGTATTGAATAATCCATCAAAACCAGCTGCGATTTCTGAAGCTGCTGTTTCAGTTTCAGCATTGATACCAACATGAGCAAGTTCGAAACCTAACATTTGTGTTACTGCTTCTTTTGTCATTTCAGTAATTTTATCGAATTCGCCTGCTTCTACAAGTTTTGGATCTACCATCCAGCTACCACCACAAGCAATGATTCTATCGAATGATAAGTAATCATTAAGGTTTTTAGCATTGATTCCACCTGTTGGCATAAATCTCATTTGTGTGTATGGACCAGCCATAGATTTGATTAATTTAATACCACCAACTGCTTCAGCTGGGAAGATTTTTACTACATTTAATCCAAGCTCAATAGCTTGTTCTATATCTGAAGGATTAGCGCAACCTGGTGTTACTGGAATTCCTTTGTCAACACAATATTTTACCACTTTAGGATTAAGTCCTGGGCTAACGATGAATTTAGCACCTGCTTCTACTGCTTCATCAACTTGTTCTGTAGTAAGTACAGTACCTGCACCAACTAACATTTGTGGGAATTCTTTAGTCATAAGACTAATAGCTTCTTTTGCACATGCAGTTCTAAATGTAACCTCAGCAACTGGAAGTCCACCATCACATAATGCTTTTGCAAGTGGTCTTGCGTCCTCAATTTTATTTACTACTACAACTGGAACGATACCATATGCACCGATTTGTTCGAGAATATTGCTCATTGTTGTGCCTCCTTATAAAAATTTTAACAATTTACTAAAATTATTCTTATATAATATAATTATATATTATTATTTTTTATGTGTATAGTTATTTTAACATTAATTATATTCCGTATGTTGTCCTCATGTACTACTTTTTGCTCTATATTGCTCTCTATTATTCTTACTATATAAATTTTATTTTTATTTAGCTTAATTATTTTTATCTATGGACTAGATATGTATTATAATTAATCTTAAATCTACGCTTATACAATATAAAATATTCAATATTGTATATATTTATTTATAATATCATTATTTTAAAAACAAATTATTTATACTTAAGGAGATGCATATGAAAACTATTTATGACAATATAGAAATGTTTCAAAGTGTTTTAGACCTATTAGAGAACCACCTTGGTCAAAATTGTGAAATTGTTTTACACGATAACACAAAAGCATACGAGCATAGCATCGTAGACATTCGCAATGGCCATGTAACAGGACGCAAAGTAGGTGATTGCGGTGGAAATTGGGGGCTTGAAGTCCTCAGTAAGATGACCTCCGATACACATATCTATAATAAAATTGTACATATGCGTAACGGAAAAGTAATTCGTGGCTCCTCTATGTTTATTCAAGATGATGATGGTGCTAATATAGGTGCTATTTGTATCAATATGGATATAACAGATACGCTTAAATGTGAAGAATATCTTAAACAGTTAAATATGTACTCTACACCCGTTCCTTCAGCTAATGAACTCTTTTCCACAGATGTTAATCAGCTTATGGATAGCTTACTTCATCAATGTGAAACAATGTTTGATAAACCAGTAAGCCATTTGAATAAAGATGAAAAAATGCAAATTATCCATTACCTAGATACAAAGGGGGCTTTCCTTATTACTAAATCTGGAGATCGCGTTTGTGAGTTCTTAAATATATCAAAATTTACTTTATATAATTATTTAGAATCCACTAGACAAAATGTAACGGAGTAATCTCTACCTATATAAGCATTAAATAATCATGCGATAATAGTCACATCAAAAAAAGAACTAAGCCACTTATTATATGAATGCCTAGTTCTTTTTTGCTATTTATTATACTGCAAGCTACTAATTCATACCTATCTTCTTACAGGGTTACTGTTACAATAAATCCATCTTCATTATTACCTGATATGGTATATGCCTTATCACTAGGTACAGGCACAGAAGTTTCCCTTCCTTCGGACGGTACAAAGTAAATTTCATATTTACCTGCATCACAGTCTACTACTAAGTGCGTGCTACCAAAAGTAAATTGCTTTAGATAGTCCATATACTCTTCTAGGCAGAAGTTCTTCTTGGTTACAATATAAGCATGAGGCACACCAATGTATCTATAGTGCCACTGCTCATCTGAGACACCTGTTATCTCTTTCTTCTCTTCTGTATATCTTCTAATTAAACCGTATTTATAACAATTTTGATTAATCCAAGCATAATCATCTTGTCCTTTATACTTGACGTATTTTCCTTCATCTGTATAAATGCTCATATCTACTGCATAGCCTGAGTGATGTTCACTATATCCAGGAAGCATTGCCCATTCTAAGGCTTCTTTCTCTCCCCATAACTTAATCTTCTCTTGCAAAACCTCTCCCTGATCTGCTAAAGTCCTATAGCCACTTGTCAAAATCATATCATGTTTCCCTGTAGCTTTCTCAAAATCCTTCATCATCGCATTGAGTGCACCCACCATATCTTTATTAAGCTTCATATTGGTTTCCATAAGCTTATAGGATTTGTTTTTATTTGCTTTTACATCCACTAATTGATCCATTTCTCTAAATAAGCAGGCATGACTTCCATTAATAAGCTGCAGATTTCCTCTAAATAAATCTCTTCTTCTTTGAGTCACATACTCATACTGATTAACCATACTCATATCATTACCCTTACTAGCTACTTCTATAGTTGATAATTTAAAATGTTCTATTTCAGGTATTTGATTTTCATTAGCCATTGTATACTCTTCTATCTCATTTAATAATAGACTCAGCCTTGCCTTAAGTCTTGCTTTCATAGGCGTATTAAGTACTATGATGATAGCCCCTACACAAAGTCCGATTCCTACTATAAGCTTTATACCCCTTTTTCTTCTAACCTCACTATACTTATTATGTTTGGCTCTAAGCACTTCATCCATTCTAAGTCCTCCTTTATGCAAAGTGGCCTTTACTTCTCCATGAGAATATCCTATTTCCTATGACTAATAGGACTAACTTTTTATATTCTAATAAGTTATTGACTTATTTTGAGGCTTTTATACATTCTAGGTATATGCCTTTAATCTATCTACTCTAGGCACAAAAAAATCCTATAAAGAAAGCCCCCCTAGCACTTTCTTTATAGGATTTTTATTTCACGATAGATAAACTATCCTTATTCTATTTTAATATCTAATTGCTTCTTTAATTCGTTTGACTTATTTATGTGAGCGTCCCATCACTCTTGCTTCCTTAATACTTCTTAAAGCTAATGTTTCTCTATATACCCAAGGGTTAATCTGTGTACCTTTTTGTGTCAGAATGGCTTCATTCTTAGCAATGACTTCATCAAGCTCTATCCAAATAGGTTCAAATTCCTGCTCTTTCTCATATTTATCTAAGTGTTGGTTCGTTGTCTTTTGCTTGACATTACAAAAATAATAATAGGAAGTCATCTGAAAAATACCATTTGCATCAAATTGATTCGGATTACGCTGTATAATCACCCCTGCTTTATTTTTCATCTGATCGACTATATAGCCAGTTTCTTCAGTCACTTCTCTTCTTAGTGCTTCTTCATGAGTTTCTAACTTTTTAATTCCACCACCGGGAAATTTATAATCTCCCTTATTGGTATGGACCATTAGTATTTTATTATCTTTGATAACGATGGCTCTTACTGCTTGCCTTGTCGTAATTCTTATGCTAGGATCTGTTATCGTTTGTATCCCTAGTACTTCATTGATAATCATGGCCGCCTCCTTATCATTTTATGTTCGTTATATTTATTCTTAATATGTGATTTTATATCCCTGTTTATTAATAAAAATGTTCGCACATTTTTCCAATTCATTGATATTGGATACTTTTTATTTCTGAATATTATATACTATTTTATCATACAGCCATATAAGTTTGCAATTTTATCATAAATTATTTTTAACAGATGCAAAAAGGGATCTAATCCTTCTTAACTTAATAAGATGGATTAAATCCCTTTATCATTTTTAATTCATTTAAATTTTTACTCTTATTTAGCTAATATGTTCATAAGCTTATCCATTAACCTTAGCTACTTTTTTACTACCTTTAGATGGATTTCCCTTTGATTTTCCCTCTATATGTTTTTCTTTCCATTTCTGCCAGCTTACCCATAAAGGTCCTGCAATACAAACAGAAGAGTAGCAACCACTGATGATCCCCACTAACATTGGTAATGCAAAAACTTCAATAGATTTAATACCATAAAGTATAGAAAAGATTAAGATACATAAAACGCACATAGTTGTTGTTAAAGTGGTATTGATAGAACGAGATAGAGTTTGTGTAATACTTTCGCTGACTAACTCTCCTAGGTCTATCTTCTTAGCACCTTTTGACATCTTAAGATTTGCTTTATTCTCTCTGATACGGTCATATAAAATAATAGTATCATTAATGGAGTATCCAATAATGGTTAAAGTAACTGCCACATAAGCATCATTTAAAGGAATCTTAAACCATACAAAGACAAAAAATACAATAAACACATCATAAATCAGTGCAACAACAGCCATAACACCTGCAGATAAGCCTGACAGTGTTTTAAATCTAAACCAAACATAAACTGTAATGAAGATACATGATAATACAATAGCAAGTATAGATTTATTTAGAGCTGTCTTTCCGATATAAGGCTCTACAATATAGGATTCTGAAAGCTCATAATTTGCCTCTGGCATATTTTCATTAAGCTTGTTTAATATCTCCTCTTGCTTTTCTGGTGATAACCCATCATTTCCAGAAAGCGTTATAACCAATTTCTGATTACCTGTTGCCGGATCAGTTGTAATCTGAGTACTTACGCTGCGATTTACTACAGCTTCTATATCCTTAGTAACTGTTTGTGTATCTATATCGCCTTCAAAGCTATATTTAAGAACTGCTCCTCCTGCAAACTGTGTATCTAACTTTACACCAAATATAAAGCTACTTGCTATACCTAATACAACTAATAAAATAGAAATACCAAAAGCGATTTTTCTTTTTTCATAAAAAGGAATCGTTGCGAGTGGTTTTTTCTTTCTAAATAGCTTAGGAGAATTCATTTTCTTAAACTGCACAATGTTTAGGAGTAAATGTTTACTTACAAAAATACCTGCAGCAAAGTTAATCACTAATCCAGTAAGTAAAGTATATCCAAAACTTAACATCGTTCCTGAACCAAACACCATCAATAAAATAGCTACAATGGCACTCGTAAAGTTTCCATCAAATACAGAACTGAAAGCTCTCTCATAACCTCTTTTAATAGCTTGTCTAACCGTTAATCCATTTGCTATTTCTTCACTAATACGTTCTGAAATGATAACATTGGCATCTACAGCCATTCCCAGAGATAAAATAATCCCCGCAATACCAGGTAAAGTTAAAGTAAATTGTGGCACTGATAGTACTAAAAGCTGCAGAGCTGCCTGTAAACATAATGCAATACAACTCATAATTCCTGGTAATTTATAATAAGTAATCATAAAGATACAAATAAGTGCAAAAGCAATAACCCCTGCAATAACCATCGTATTTAATGCACCACTACCAAGCGTTGGGCTGATAGAACTAAAGTTAGAGGTATCCATTGAGAAAGGTAATGCACCTGCATTAATCTTTTCAGAAAGCTCCTGTGCTTCTTCCATATTAGCCATACCACTAATAATAGCTTCCCCACCTGAAATGCTCTCATTAACTCTAGGATTAGAAATCATTGTATCATCCATATAAATTCCCATGTTCTTACCAATTAATTGCTCAGTTGCATCTGCAAACAGTTTACTACCTTCATCATCAAATCTGAGTTGTACTACATATTCATTACTCTGACGATTAAAGGCAACCTGGCTATTTTTAACCCTACTTCCTTCTATTAGTACATTTCCTTCTGGGTCTCTAAATGTAAGCTGAGCTGTTTCTCCAAGTTCAGCAATGGCTGCTTCTGGATTAAATTCTGTTTCATCTGATTTCCAGGGAAATCTAACAATAATATAACCTTCACGAGAATCTACTGTTACTTCACGTTCTAAGATATTTTTTGAATCTAGTCTTGTTTCAATAACATTTCTTGCTGCTTCAAGTTCAGCGCTAGTTGGCTTTCTAGATAATCCGACTGGTTCAAATACCGCTTCAATACCACCTCGTATATCTATACCAAATCTCATTTGACCTGCGCCTTTTATACTGTCTCCTAGTCCAAAGGCTGCTATGAAGCATGTCACAATCACTAGTGCAAGCAAAAGGAAAAAACTATGTTTTTGTTTTTTCATGCTTTACATCCCCTCTCTTTGTTTTCTTTCTACGAAGTTCATACTAGAGGAATAGTAACACCATAGATTTAATTTATAAACATAAATTAAACTTTCTTAACGAAATCTTAACAGAAAAAACTAGCCTTTTTATTTAGCTGTAAGTATAATCTACTTATCCTATATTTATCGTAAGTGAGGAACTTACTATGTATTCGTTAAAAAAAGATGGTATAAAGACCCTTTTACTCTTAATACTATTTACAGCTATAGCCTGTGTTTTTCATAGACTCACAGAAAATGCTAGTATCGCTATTGTTTATGTATTATGTGTGTTACTAGTTTCGCGTTTTACTTCAGGCTACGTATGGGGTATTATAGCTTCTATTTTTGGAGTTATTGGTGTTAACTACCTCTTCACTTACCCTTTTTTAGAACTTAATTTTTCCCTAGGTGGTTATCCTGTCACTTTTGTTGGTATGCTTACTGTTTCCATTATTACCAGTACGCTTACTACACATATTAAAGAGCAGGCTAAAATGACAGCACTTAGAGAAGAAGCGCTTAATAAACTTAACCAAATTAATAAACAGCTTCTTGTGGCTGATAGTATATCACAAATTATTGAGCTTGTACTTCATTATGTGGTAAGTTCTTATAAGGTTTCTTGTATCTTTTATACGGATGACCCTACAAGAGACTTAGCACCTACTACTAAAATGGTAAATGATGAAGACAGAGGTATTTTCTTTTCCTATGCCGAGAAAGCTAATGCCCATCTAGCTTATATTACCCAAGAGCCCAAAGGGCTTTTGCATAGTGAGATGACTTCTGCTTGCTTGTATCTGCCTATTACTTCTCGTGGTATGATTCGAGGTATACTAGGTTTACACTGTGAAAATGATCCAGAATTTGAACAAAGTCATCTATCTTTTCTTAAACTGATGCTCCCTCAGGTAGCACTTGCTCTTGAAAGACAAACGCTTTCTGATGACCATCAAAAACTCGCTATTGAAACCGAAAAAGAAAAGATGCGTGCTAATCTACTTCGTGCTATTTCTCACGATCTTAGAACGCCACTGACCAGTATGATTGGTGCAAGTGCTACTTACTTAGAAAATACGACGCTCCTTGATGATTCAGAGAAAGCTGAACTTATAGCACATATTCATGAGGATTCTAATTGGCTTTTACATATGGTTGAAAATCTTTTATCCGTAACACGTATTGATAAAGGTACAGCTAGAGTAAAAAAGAGTCTAGAACCCTTAGAAGAAGTTATTTCAGAATCTGTTTCTAGAGTTAAAAAGCGTTATAATGATGCTGCTATTAAAGTCTCTGTTCCTGATGAATTTATTATGGTACCTATGGATGCTACGCTCATTGAACAGGTTATTATTAACCTCATCGAGAACTCTTTAAAGCATGCTCACAGTACACAACCTATTGAACTTACTGCAACTAAGGAAATTAACAATATTAGGGTACAAATCCGGGATTATGGAGTTGGTCTTCAAAAAGATAGATTAGATACCCTCTTTGATGGTTACTCCCCTAATCCTAATGAGAGTAGTGATTCTTCTAAAGGCATGGGTATTGGCCTATCTATTTGTAAAACTATTATTTGTGCCCACTCAGGGGATATTTGGGCTGAGAATCTTGAAAAAGGTGCTGCTTTTACTTTTACGATACCCCTAGAAGGAGAGAACCACTATGACCAATAAATTAACTATTCTTATTGTTGAAGACGAAAAAAACATCAGTAGTTTTATTCATACAATTCTTAAAAACAATAATTATCGTGCTATAGAATGCCAGACAGGAAGTGAGGCACTTTCCATTACGACCTCTCACTGTCCCGACCTTATTTTATTGATCTTGGTTTGCCAGATATAGATGGCCTTACTGTATTAAGAAAAATACGAGAATGGTCTAGCGTACCTGTTATTGTCATCTCAGCTCGCTTAGAAGAATCTGAGAAGGTAGCTGCCTTAGACCTTGGTGCTGATGACTATATTACCAAACCTTTTGGTACTTCTGAGCTTTTGGCTAGAATTAGAACTGCTATTCGTCATAGTACAAAACTAGCAAGCCATACAGGTTCTGTTTTTAACCTTTATGACTTATCTATAGATTTTGATCGAAGGATTGTAACCGTTGCAGGTAAAGAAGTTCACTTAACTCAAATTGAGTTTAAACTCGTTTCTTTACTAGCACAAAATGCTGGTAGGGTATTAACCTATGACTATATGATTACGACTATTTGGGGACCTTACGCAGATAAAAACAACCAAATATTACGTGTCAATATGGCTAATATTAGAAGAAAGATTGAACATAACCCTGGTGATCCTAAGTACATCTTCACCGAAGTTGGTATAGGTTACCGTATGCTAGAGGAAGACGCCTCTCAATCTTAGAACATTTATCACCCTTTATAATCTAATAAATCAAATAAAAACTGCAGGTTAGAATCTTACCTTCTAATCTGCAGTTTTTATTTGACTTAATTTAAAGTCTATACCCTTACTTTTTTAGTTTCTACTTCTTACATACCATGATTCTCTTTAAACCATTTCTTAATCTTACCTTACTTATTTTCTATTTTTACACCTTCATTTTCATCTTTTGCTAAAATAGCAGATGCCTTTGGTGCTAAAGGAACTTTAACAGTTACTTTAAACAAATCTCCATCGATACTTATAGCTAATTGTCCCTCTTGAATGGTTGCCAAACTCTCTGCAATAGCTAATCCCAGTCCAGCCCCTTCAGTTGTTCTCGAAGCATCCCCTCTTACAAATCGCTGTGTTAGTTCGTTCGGGTCTATATTAAGAGGGTCTTTAGAAATATTTTTTACTGTGCAATAGCCATAGCCTTTCTCTTCATAGACCTCTACATAAACCCTTGTTTGAGGCATGGCATATTTACAAACATTTGAAAGTAAGTTCTCTATAATACGCCACATATGCCTCCCATCAGCTAATACACTTACTTCCCCTATTTTATCACTTATAAGGGTTAAAGCACTCGCTTCAATCCTATCTGAATACTCACCCATGGCTTGCCCTACTAATTCATCTAATCTGAGGACTTCAGGATTTGCTTTAAGATTCCCTGTTACTGCCTTAGAGGCTTCAACTAAATCTTCAACTAATTGCTTTAGCCTATTACTTCTTTCATCTAGTATCCCTATATATTCCACAGCGGTCTTATTTTCTATCGTTTCCCCTTTAAGTAAATCAATATAGCTAATAATAGATGTAAGTGGCGTCTTTAAATCATGTGAAACATTAGTTATAAGCTCTGTCTTTAACCTCTCACTTTTAATAGACTCACCTACGGCCTTCTCAAGTCCTGTTCCCATAGAATTAATAGTCTCTGCCATGTCTTTTAATAAAGATAAATTACTCTTTAATTCAATTTTTTTATCTAATTTTCCATTTGTAATAGTCTGTGCTCCCTTTAAAATTGTTCTATAATCTAATATAACTCTAATCACAAGTATTCCACATAGAAACTTCCACGTAAAAACAGCTAGTAGCCCAACTATTGAAACATTTATCAAAAATATATCAACTATTATATTGATACTAATTACTGCCCCTAATAACATAAGCATCTTTGGCTTACTATCCATATTGTAATAAAGACTTTTAAAAATTTTATAGATTCCTATGTTCTCTAATAAACTTTTCCTTCTAAAGTGCTTAACTAAGCTTGAAATAAGAAGTAAAAATACTCCCATTCCAAATACTATAATCATAAATAATGGTATGGCATTACCTATACTATAATAAATACCTTTAGATGAGTATGATAAAATATTTTCTACTCCTACCATCCATTCATAAGTATCTATTAATATGATAGAAGTAAAGGCAGAAATTATACCAATTATCATCTGAATTTCAAATGGTATATAATCAAAGGCATTTAGTTTAATCTCTTCACTTTTTTCATCCTTACCTACTACCGTTAACCAGTAAATGAGTAAAATCAGCCATACAATAAACGCACCAATTCCTATATTAGATAACTGAGTTTGTTTTAATTGATTGACTTCAAACGCCTTATACCCTGCATAAAACTCATCCCCTGGCTCTAGCTCTTCTTTAAGCGCTAGGTAAACACGATAATTATCTTGCCCCTCAAACTTCTCCCCTGTATAGTAATTTTCTGCATGGATATAGCCCTCAATATTATAATCCTCAATACTATCTGAACCATATTGGAAATTTAAAATATAGTACCCATTACCAATCAGATAATTTGAACGACTCGTAAGATCATTAATGGTCTCATCTATATCATCTATTTGTATATTGGTTACATAACGGCCAGACGTATGATCAATCGCCAGGTAATCTATATTCTTATTCATTGCTCCAAGTTCATTTTGAATGGTAGAATAATAGTTTTTTCGGTCTGTAATAATCCCTTCAGTTGCTTCACTAACTGTTAGATTTCGGCCATCCTTTTTAATATACTCATTAATTTCTTCTGGTGTTACTTCTGTAAAAATCTTACTCTCATCATATCGCACAATCCAATCTCGTAAGTAACCTGCTTTGCTAATAAATAAATTAGTAAATGCATGACTCTCGAAATAATTTGTTTCACCTGCAATACGCCATATTCCTATAGCACTTATGCTCATTACAAATCCTGCTATGAACATCAATATGACGATAAGCTTTTTTAACCCACTATGATAAGCTACTTTTTTCCACCAAGTATCCACTTCCCCACACCACCTTTATATATTTAGGTTCTTTGGGATTGATTTCGATTTTTTCTCTAAGCCTACGAATGTGTACTGCCACCGTATTCTCAGGTGCATAAGGTGTATCATGCCATACATTCTCATAGATTTGATGCATAGATAATACTTGTCCCATAT
>JAHLFQ010000208.1 GCA_018883705.1 Candidatus Cellulosilyticum pullistercoris | reverse complement strand
GTTACTGCCTTAGCTCCAATTGTTGTATGTAATAAGAACTCTGTAAAAGGATACAGTAGTACTAGTAGAATAATAAACGGAATAGAACGAATGACATTGATAACAAAACCAGAAATAGCGTTTATTACCTTGTTAGGGTATAAAAGTGGTGAGGACGTAATATATAAGATTAGTCCCAGAACCGTCCCTACTACTATTGCAATAAGCATTGAAATGCCTACCATATAAAAAGTCTCTTTTGTAGCCACCCATAACGCTTCTATTAATTCATTTGTGCTCATGCAATATCACTCTCCGTTTCTTTGATAATTTCTATCTCCTCAATGTGTTGCTTCATATACTCTATGGCCTCTTGAACCACTTCTCTTTTCCCATCAAGACTTACTACCAAGGTCCCTATTGGTTTTCCCTGAATATATTCAATGCGACCATGCAAGATATTTAATACCACATCAAATGTCTTATTGGTATATGCAATAATAGGTTCTACACTTTTTTGTCCTTTGTAAGTCAGTTTAAGTACTTGACCTTTAGTACTACTCATAACTTCTTCTGGAATTTCTATTTGTGACTTAACAAGTTTTCTAGTAAGTGCTTCCTTTGGATTTGCAAATATCTCATAAGCTTCATTCTCTTCAATGATTTTGCCTTGGCTCATTACTGCTACTTGTGTGAATAAACTTTTAGCCACTTCAAGTTGATGGGTGATAAACACAATAGTAATCCCCAATTTGCGATTAATTTCTTTTAAGATATCCACAATTTCTTCAGTTGTTTGCACATCTAGTGCAGAAGTTGCCTCATCACACAATAAAATCTTTGGTTCTGCTGCTAATGCTCTAGCAATACCTACACGTTGCTTCTGTCCACCACTTAAACTTGCTGGATAAACGTCTTGCTTATCATCTAGGCCTACAAGTTCAAGTAATTCTTTTGTTCTCGCTCTACGCTTATTCTTAGGATACTTCTGTATTTTAAGAGCAAATTCTATATTCTCTCCTACCGTTTTTCTAGAGATGAGGTTGAAATGTTGAAAAATCATACCTATCTTTTTCCTTAGATTTCGAATCTCATGAGTGGATAAACTGCCTACATCTTCCCCATCTACAATCACTTGTCCTGATGTCACTTTTTGTAATCCATTAATTGTTCTTACAAGTGTACTTTTGCCCGCACCACTTCCACCAACAATACCGAAGATATCACCTTTCTTGATATGAAGAGATACTTGATCTACTGCTGTGAAATTTCCATGTTTTTGCTTAAATACAACACTTACATCTTTCAACTCAATCATCTAAAAACCCCCTTCTAGAAATGTTTTCTTATCTCACTTAGCCTTTCTAGTGCTGCTTCTAAGGTCTCTGGTTTCTTTGCAAAATGGAAGCGAATATAATTATTGACATCTTCTTTAAAGAAACTTGAACCTGGTACTGCTGCTACACCTATCTCTTTAATAAGCTTTTCTGCAAAAGCTTCATCAGAAGCTATTCCAAATTCCTCGATATTGACCATGACATAGTACGCACCGTCTGGTCTAAAATATTTAAGCCCAATACTATCAAGCCCTGATAAAAAGAGTTCTCTCTTCTTAGTATAAATCTTTGTTAACTCCTTATAATAATCATCTCCAAAGTTAAGCCCTACTGTTGCTGCTCTTTGAAGAGGTGCTGCTGCACCAACCGTTAAAAAGTCATGTACTTTCTTACACTGGTCAATCACTGCCTTAGGTGCAATCACATAACCCAGTCTCCAACCTGTAATAGAGTAGGTTTTAGATAACGAACTACATGAAATCGTTCTTTCAAACATTCCTGGTAATGAAGCAAAATAAGTATGTTTATGTGGTTCATAGACAATATGTTCATAGACTTCATCTGTAATAACGTAAGCATCATATTTAGTTACAATCTGAGCAATGTCTAGAAGCTCTTCTCTTGTAAACACCTTTCCTATAGGATTAGAAGGATTACACAAAATAAGTGCTTTTGCCCCTTGTTTAAAGGCTTCCTCTAGTTGCTTTCTATCAAAATCAAAAGTTGGTGGCTTAAGAGGAATATAAATAGGCACAGCGCCACAAAGCACGGTATCCGCAGCATAGTTCTCATAAAATGGAGAGAAAATTGCAACCTTATCTCCCACCTCACAGATAGACATCATCGCCGCCATCATTGCTTCTGTACTACCACAAGTAACAACTACATTTTCATCTGGATTAATCTTAATCCCCATGAATCGTTCTTGCTTTCTTGCCACTGCTTCTCTAAACTCTTGTGACCCCCAAGTCACTGCATATTGATGAGGGCCTTCTACTGCTGCCCTTTGTAATTCCTCAATGATCTCTTTGGGTGGATCAAAATCCGGGAAACCCTGTGATAAATTAATTGCTCCATATTTATTTGCGATACGTGTCATTTTACGAATTTTTGACTCCTCAAACCAATCCAATCTACGACTTAATTGTGTCATCTCTTTTTCCTCCCTTGTTTCTGCGCTTATACTTAATCAGGCAATAAAAAAACTGCTTTCTTAAGATAAGAAAGCAGTTAAGTAAATACAGTCCAATGCTCTCTTATCTTCCAAATCACCGTATGATTTGCAGGAATTAGCACCTTGAATACGTATGGAATATTCAGGTTGCTGGGCTTCATCGGGCCAGTCCCTCTGCCTCTCTAGATAAGAAACGAATTATTTAATTTTTATACCAAATTTATTTCCTAGTTCAATAATATGCTTAGTAGTATATTATTGTTTTTTATAATTGTCAATTATTATTTTTAATAATCTATTAGTTTTTTTATTTTTATATTTTTATTATTTATTTCAATTCATCTAAATTGTCCTTTGACATATTCTTAAGATTGTCTTGCATAAAGTATTATTACAAGCAGAAAGGGGCGATGCAAAATGGATGATATACGAGACATAAAGCTCTTGCAAGAAGCACTTGTACAATATGACAATCTTATAAACCGCCCCCTTTTACATGATCTTGGCTGCCTCTGTGTTACGCCTCCTTTAACCTGTACCACTCCTATTTATCTACTTCATATCAAAACATTACCTGCAAATAATAATTCTAGTTATTTTAGCTTTATTTTAAATGCCCTTATTTCGCTTAGCCATGCGCTTGGTTATTTCCTTTTCTCAACGAATGGCAAGATTTCCATTTATATCGGTGTTAAAGGAGAATGTTCTGCTGCTTTTTCTCTTTTACAAAATGGACTACTTCAAAGTTTTCCTGGTACGACCTTTGAAGTAGTCTTTGATGCCCCTAAATTTCTTACTGACTTTTTCTCTCCTACTAATTGCTTTCAAATTGCTTCAGCAACAGTTATTCCTAATACCACTTCTACAACACCTTTATTAACACAATTCTCAGACTTAATGGGTAGTTCTTCGGACTATGCTGCTTTCTTTTTAGCTCATCCCATCTCCTACTGTGAGCTCTCAAAATATTATGATGAGCTTTGTGAGCTTTATAATATATTTTCTATTTTTAATGAGGTTCATTTTAACCATATGCACGGACTGGTGAAGAATGGTTCAACTACTATCACTAACTGTGATACCGATACAAACGGCGGTTCTAGGACAGAAACCAATGGTACTAACATGGCTCACTACCAAAACTCCCATACCACTACAACTATTTCTAGTGGTGCACCCTGTCCATACCTTAATAATAATATCAACCTCTCAGTTCTTTCTCATAAAGCTTGCAATCATAGCCATACTGATAATGCCTCATGTGCACAAGGTTCTACTTTTAACAATTCACACGCCCACACTCATAGTAGGTTTTCATCTGAAAATAAAACACATAATCATGGCATTAATTATTCAGCTCAGAACATATGTGTACAAAATGCCCTTAGCACACTATCTGTCATTATTAACCGTATTCAACTTTTATTACGCTCAACAACCTTTGAATATGGAGCTTATTTTTTCTCTTCTTGTAGCGAAACTAGCATCCGTGCTGCCTATACCTTTATGGGGCTTGCCTCTAATCCATCTACGTACCTAGGGCCTACCCTTGTTAACTTTTGGTCTCCAGATCATCCTAGTTATTCTTTAATCCTTGATTCACTTTTTAGATTTGAGTATCCTAAGTTCCATTCTCCAAATATTTGTAGTCCCTTTCATAACACTACTTTTATTCAAAGTGTAGAGCTTCTTAGTAGTGTTTACTTTCCTATATCATGAGACCTTTCTAACATCCTATCTTTATCATATAAGATAAAACCTTAGCATTACTCATTTACTTAGTAGTGCTAAGGCTATTTTTATGTTTAATACGACATGTACATATATCTGGTTCATTCACAATGCTTTTTCAATATGCTATACTGACATAAAAAATAAATCATATTAGTTGACTATCTATTAAGCTATAAAGGAGGCTTTCTCATGGCTATTGTTTCTTATAAATGCCCTAACTGTGGTGGGGATTTAGGATTTGATCCTGAATCACAGAACCTTAAATGTGAATATTGCCTAAGTACTTTTGATAAAGAAGCATTTGAAACCTTAACCTCACAGCATACTTATGATACTCCCGGGCCAGAAATTATTGAAGATGATAGTAACTCTGAATTCTACCAGACTAACTCTAGTGCTACTAAACTTTATACCTGTCCCAGTTGTGGTGCTCAAATTATAACAGATGAAACAACTTCTGCTACTAAATGCTACTACTGCCATAATCCTATTGTTTTTACCAAGCAACTCTCTGAAGAATTTAGACCTTCCAAAGTTATTCCTTTTAAAAAGAGTAAAGAGGACGCATTAGATACTTTTCTAAAGTGGTGCAAACGTAAGAAATTCTTACCTGATGACTTCTCATCTCCTAGCCAATTAGAAAATATAACGGGTATTTATGTCCCTTACTGGCTCATAGATTGCGATACCTATGGTTATATGCATGGTTCCGGTAGAAAAATCAAGTCATGGCGCCGAGGAGACTATCAGTATACTCAAACAGATATCTATTCTATTTCTCGTGCTGCCACTATGTCCTTTTCTTATTTGCCACACGATGCTTCTTCAAAAGCAGATGATAAGGTTATGGAAAGCATTGCACCCTTTAACTATGATGAGCTTGAAGACTTTTCCTACTCTTATTTATCCGGCTTTATATCTGAGAAATATGATGTACCAAAAGAAGATGTTTATCCTCTCATTAAATCTCGTGTAGAACAGGCAGTAGAAAGAGAACTTCGTTCCTCTATTATAGGATATCATTCTACTTCTATGGCTGGACATAATGTACAAATCAATCGTACGCGTTTTCACTACACGCTTATGCCAAT
>JAHLFQ010000207.1 GCA_018883705.1 Candidatus Cellulosilyticum pullistercoris | reverse complement strand
GCTTAAATGATGTCATTGCAACTTCTGCTGTCTTAATTGCCCTTATCATTGCTAAGTTTACAGGATGGCATCTAGATGGCTACATGGGTATTTTAGTAGGCTGCTTTGTATTCTATTCTGGTATTCAGCTCATTAAGGAAACGGTTAATCCCCTTCTTGGTGAGGCCCCTTCCCCTGAATTGATACAAACAGTACAAGAAAAACTTATGAGTTATTCTGTTGTATGTGGTTTTCATGACCTTGTGCTACATAGTTATGGACCTAATCGTTATTTTGCCTCTGTTCATGCAGAAGTTCCTGCTGATGCAAACTTATTATATTGTCATGATATTATTGACACGATTGAAAAAGACTTTGAAAAAGAGCTGGGTATTAACTTAGTCATTCACCTTGATCCTATTATCACAGATGATGTTCTTACTAATACACTTAAGGATCAGATTAAAGACATTGTTTCTACCATAGACTCCTCACTTTCTATTCATGATTTTCGTCTTGTTTCAGGGCCTACACACTCTAATTTAATTTTTGATGTTAATGTTCCTGTTGCTTTTTCTATTAAGCCCAAAGAACTTGCTCATATGATTGATACAAAGGTTAAGGAACTTGATCCTACTTACTATACCGTTATTACAGTAGATACCAATTACGTTTCTACTTCTATTTCTTCTTATGATTCTAATTCACAATAGATATAAAAAAAGCTTATTTCTAAAGAGAAATAAGCTATTTTTATATCTATATGATTTATTATTTTTTGTGTCATCATACTCTTTATAAGCTATTATATAGCTGCACAGGTGTTGATGGGTTACATCCATTTTTCTTAATGCTCCCCTTACCTTTAGAAATGTCTTTAATTTTATTAAATAATATCGGCTCAAGTGGTCCCTCATATAGTAAATTAAGCCTTTCATGATTTTTAAAATCCTCACTTCTTGTATGTATGGGAAGTTTATTAAGTTCTAATGCACCTGATTCGGTTAATACATGAGCTACAAATTGAGTACAAAAAAATCTATTTTTTCTTTCAATATCAATATTGAAAGATTGTCCTACTAGACCTAGGAAATGGTATTTATATTTTTGTTTTTCTTCATCAAATGATCTTATGATATCTTCTATTTTTTTATATTGTGCTTTTGTTACTTCAAGTTCATAAATACAGCATTGTACATCTTCAAAATACTCAACCCATTTCGAATACTCCTCTTTGACAAAGCCTCCAATAATAGGATTTTTGATTTTCCTTCTTGAAAAACTATAGCCATACTCTAAATGATTACTCGTAATAATAGAAGCATGAACATAGGTTTCTTTTGTACGGGATGCTATGGCTCTAGAAAGCGTAGAATTCGTTTTAGTTAATAAGATATATATACTAGGCATTCTTACTTTTCCTCTTATGTCATTTTCTCATAGTGTCACACCTTATATACTAAAGTGCCCATCCAGTATATCATGCCTAACCTTTTGCTGTCGAATAACATTTTTTTCTTACTCTTCTAAATTCAAAATGGATCCCACAAAAATTCCTGTAAATAGCATGCCGGACATAGCAATAAGTGACGTTACCATTTTGGCAAGCAATGTATTAGGGCTAATATCTCCAAAACCTACTGTCGTAAAAGTAACAATTAAATAATAAAACAAGTCTACCGCAGACTCTTTATTAAGTATCTCTGCTTGAATAAAATGATGGGCTTTTTTATCCATGTAAAACTGAATAAATAAAATGAGGGTATATAAATTCCCTAAAATAATAAAAAACCAGGTAAAAATGCTTTTTAACTTTAGGCTATTGTTATTCATCATCTTCTTAGTGACATGCTTGCTATTTCCTATTCCTAATACAACACCCATAAGCTCTGTATAAACAATTATGATACTCATCAAAAGTGCAATAAAACACACTTTAATCTCTAAGGCCCCCATGAGATGATTAAGGTTAAAGAGAATCATAGCAGGTACCATAATGGTAAAAACAATATTTATCGTCATGGTATGGAAATAATCTTGTAACCATTCTACTGTAATAATAAGAATCTTAATAAACCAAATAAAACTTAAGAAGGTAAAGAGAAAAACTAATACTTTTTCTCCTAACCCAACTATTTTAATAGCTTTAAGTAAACTAATACATGCCACAATAAAAAGCTGTAAGATGCCCAATACTCTATCTTCTCCGTCTCCCTCTTTCCAATATGGAATGAGATAAGTCATCACGCCATCTAAAGAAATAGGTTCACTTCTTAATCGTTTAAAAAGTTGCAAACTAATAAGGGCAATTAACCAATAAATCATCATGCTCTCACCTTCATTCCTAGTAAATAGGCTTATCCACTTTGTTCAGTATATTCTCTAGCTGTATTAATCATGCCTCCTACTAAAGAATTTTGCTTTCATTAAACGATTTCTCTTTCTTACTTTCTATAAACGTGATTTAAAATCTTCATATCCAAACTGTTTCACTATTTCGAATCCTGTTTCTTCACGATAAAGAATGATAGCCGGTAAATTAATCCCATTAAATGTATTGTTTTTAACCATTGTATAGTGCGCCATATCACAAAAAGTAAGTAAATCTCCTTCTTTTAATGGATGATCAAACGAGTAATCTCCAATAACATCTCCCGATAAACAGGTGGCACTTCCAAGCCTATAGGTATATGCTTTTTCATAAGGCATACCTGCTCCTATGATTTGAGGACGATAGGGCATTTCTAATACATCAGGCATATGACATGTGGCTGATGTATCTAAAATAGCAATCTCTATTTCATTTTCCATTATCTCAAGAACACGTGTTATCAGATACCCTGTATTAAGAGCTACTGCTTCTCCCGGCTCTAAGTATACTTTAACATCATAGGTATTCTGAATATGGTTAATACAATGAATAAGCTTTTCAACATCATAATCTTCTCTAGTAATATGATGTCCCCCTCCGAAATTAATCCATTTCATCTGTTTCAAATATGGACCAAATTTCTCCTCTACAACCTTTAAAATACGTTCTAAAGTATCTGCATTTTGCTCACACATGGCATGAAAATGAAGGCCTTCAATGCCTTCTAACTCTTCTGGCTTAAAGTTTGCTAAAGTTATTCCCATTCTAGATTGAGGCGCACAAGGATTATAGAGTTCGGTTTCTACCTCTGCATATTCCGGATTAATACGTAGTCCACAACTTATATGCTTTGGGTAGTCTTGTATACGTCCTTTAAACTTCTCCCACTGCTTAAACGAATTAAAAACAATATGGTTAGAGTACTTCATGATTTCCTCGAAATCATCTTCTCGATAGGCCGCCGCATAAATATGTACTTCTTTCCCCATCTCCTCATATCCAAGCCTTGCTTCATGTAAAGAACTTGATGTCACGCCACTTAAATACTGACCAACAAGCGGAAAAGTTTTGTACATGGAAAATGCCTTAGTTGCTAGTAGAATGTGACATCCTGTACGTTCTTCTATAGATTTTAAAAGCTCTAGGTTTTTTATAAGCAGTCGTTCATCTACTACATAACACGGTGTAGGTAATTTGCTAAAATCTAAATCCATTTTCATGCTCCTTTTATTTTCTTAATATATAAAAACGTAGCTTCTGCTACGTTCTTATATAGGTTTTATTTTAAATAATTTACTACTACTTATATATAGAGAAACATTAGTCTACAAGCTTAGGTGCAAAACTTTCTTGCCATGGTAAGCCCCACTCATTAAGCGCATCCATAAATGGATCTGGGTTAAATTCTTCTACATTATAAACACCTGGCTTCTTCCATTCCCCTTTAAGTAACATCATCGCTCCAATCATGGCTGGCACACCCGTTGTATAAGAAATCGCTTGTGAACCAACTTCTTTATAGCATGATTCATGGTCACAAACATTATACACATAGTACTTCACAGGTTTACCATCTTTTACCCCTTGATAAATACAACCAATATTAGTCTTACCTTTTGTTCTTGGTCCAAGTGATGCAGGATCTGGAAGAACTGCTTTTAAGAATTGTAATGGAACAATTTCTTTTCCTTCATACATGATAGGCTCAATAGAAGTCATCCCTACATTTTGAAGCACATTAAGGTGAGTTAAATATTTTTCAGAGAAAGTCATAAAGAAACGAATACGTTTAATCCCTTTAATATTAAGTGCCAAAGATTCTAGTTCTTCATGATGTAATAAATACATATCTTTTTCACCAATCTCAGGGAAATCATAAACACGTTTAATTTCCATTGGCTCTGTTTCTACCCACTCTCCATTCTCAATATAGCTTCCTTTAGCTGTTACCTCACGGATATTAATTTCTGGATTAAAGTTCGTTGCAAATGGGTAGCCATGATCCCCTGCATTAGCATCTAAAATATCAATGTAATGAATTTCATCAAAGTAGTGTTTTTGTGCATATGCTGAAAACACACCTGTTACTCCTGGATCGAAACCACAACCTAAAATAGCTGTAATGCCTGCTTTTTCAAATTTTTCACGATATGCCCACTGCCAGCTATATTCAAATTTAGCCGTATCAAGTGGTTCATAGTTAGCTGTATCTAAATAATGTGTCTTCGTCTCAAGACAAGCATCCATAATTGTTAAATCTTGATAAGGTAAAGCTACATTAATAACAATATCAGGCTTATAACTATTAATAAGTGCTACAAGTTCCTCTACATGATCTGCGTCTACTTGTGCAGTTTCAATTTTAGTTTTACCACCCTCAAGTTTTGCTTTAAGAGCATCACATTTTGATTTTGTACGGCTCGCAATACAAATCTCTTCAAATACCTCTGAGTTTTGACAACATTTATGTGCAACGACGCTAGCTACACCACCAGCTCCAATAATTAACGCTCTTCCCATTTTTTATTCCTCCTTATTCATTGTTTATTGATTCATTGATATAATTTAATACTAAGTTGTCTTACTAATTGTAAGTAGTTTTTTAACATAATTAGGAAGTGCAAAACTTCCTTTATGAATATCTGTATTATAATAGTGTGTTTCAAGACCTAATGCTTCCCAATCGGCTTCCTTTAAATCCTTTATTGGATCATACTTTTTAGAAGCAAATCCAAAGAGCCAGTTTCCAGATGGGTAAGTAGGGATATGTGCATTATATAATCTAGTAATGGAAAAGAATCCTACTATCTTTTCATGGGCCTTTTGAAGTGAATCTGCATATACTTTGTAATATGGACTTTCATGCTGATTCACTAAAATCCCTT
>JAHLFQ010000027.1 GCA_018883705.1 Candidatus Cellulosilyticum pullistercoris | reverse complement strand
TCCTACAGCTAAAGTAGGACACATTGGTCTTTACAGAGATCCAGAAACTTTAAATCCTGTTGAATATTACTGTAAACTTCCTAAAGATGTATCTGAAAGAGATTTCCTAGTACTTGACCCAATGCTTGCTACAGGTGGTTCTGCTATTGCAGCCATCCAATTTATTAAAGATAGAGGCGCAACAAGTATTAGTTTCCTTTGTCTTCTTGCAGCTCCAGAAGGTATTGAAGCACTTCGTAAAGCTCATCCAGATGTTACAATTTATGCAGCAGCTCTTGATGAAAAATTAAATGACCATGCTTATATTATTCCTGGTCTTGGTGATGCTGGCGATAGATTATTTGGAACAAAATAATAGACCTATAACAATTGCACCAATTGTCCTAGTTGACAATTTGGTGCAATTGTTATAAAACATTAAAGGAGTGTGTTGTTTACTTTAACTAGAAGTGATATGCTTCTTTAAGTTAATTTTGGCATGCTACTTTAACTCAAATTGTGAATACATATTGTAAGGTAAGTATAAACTATTACTACTCATATATGTCTTTACATATTTAAGGAGATGAAAATTACAGTGGGCGACTATGCAATTTTATATGTTATTGCTTTTGTCTTAGCCTTTTTAATTGCATTCTTCGCAACACCTTTAGCGAAAAAAATTGCATTTAAAGTTGGGGCAATTGCAAAACCTAGAAAACGAGATATGCACACCAAACCAATTCCTAGGATGGGTGGTATTGCAATTTTTGCAGGCTTTATGATTACATTCTTAGTTGTCGTTTGGTATTTACCAATCGTTAATTTAAAACAAGTGATTGGTATCTGCCTTGGTTGTAGCACGATTTTCTTATTAGGATTTTTTGATGACATCTATGAACTTCCTGCAAAACCTAAATTTTTGATTCAAATTTTAGCTGCTACGATTGTTGCTTTATTTGATATCCGTATTGACTTTATTACCATTCCTTTTATTGGGGATAGTGAACAGTATATCCACTTTTTATCTATTCCAGCTACAGTCATTTGGATTGTTGCTGTTACCAATGCAGTTAACCTCATTGATGGATTAGATGGCTTAGCCGCAGGTGTTTCATCTATTGCTTCTCTGTGTCTAATGGTGTTATCTATTTATGCAGGTTATCCACCAGGTGCACTGCTTACAATTACTTTAGCAGGTGCTTGTATGGGATTCTTACCTTATAACTTTAATCCTGCTTCAATTTTCATGGGTGATACAGGTTCTACTTTCTTAGGATTTACTTTAGGAATCACTTCGGTAATGGGACTTCTAAAAGGTTATACCGTTGCAACCATTTTCATTGCAGTGCTTGTCTTAGGTCTTCCAATCTTTGATACAGCTTTTGCAATTCTAAGAAGATTTTTAGCTGGAAAACCAATTATGTCACCTGACCGTGGTCATTTGCACCACCGTTTAGTAGACCATGGTTATACACAAAAGCAAGCGGTCGTTACGCTTTATGGAATTAGTGGTATCTTAGGACTTTCTGCTATTGCTTTCTTTAACAAAGATTTAAAATTTGCAGTTTTAGTCTTCATTATGATGGGATGCCTCCTTTACTTTACAGTAAAAACCATGTCAACACATGATAAAGATAACGAATCTTAATACTTACAAAAACTCCTCCTATTAGGAGTTTTTTTTTATTTAAAACGCACTCTTTATAAGCAAAATATTAGGTGCTATACTTAATTTATATGAAATCAAAAAAGGAGTTTTTATAATGCCAGATATTATCACCCACTACATTTTTGGCCTAGATACAGTCCAAAATATTAAACACTCTCCTCTTTATCCCTGTTTAAAGGAACATAAAGACTTATTTTCAATCGGCCTTCAAGGGCCTGACCCAATCTACTATCATCATTTACGCAAAAAAGATAATAAAGCTTATATTGCAGGTAAAATGCACACAGAAAAAACTGGAGATTTTCTTGTTTCTGCCTTATGTCAAATAAAAAAATATGATATGAATTCCAAAGAGTTTAATGAGGGTTTAAGTTATTTAAGTGGTTTTATCTGTCATTATATTTTAGATTCTATGGCCCATCCTTATGTATTTTATCTAGGTGGTAGATATCAGGAAGAACTCCCTGAGACACACAAATATATGGGGCTTCATAGAAAAATAGAGCTTGCCATTGATTCTATTCTTTGTGAAGAAAGATTTTCAGTAAAGAGTTCTAACTTTAAAGTTTATAAACATATTTTAAAGGATATGATTCTTCCTGAAAGCTTAATTACCATGTTCAATGAAACCATATTCCTTAATTATGGTATTGCAGGTGGGGGCCAGATTTTTAAGGATGCATATAAAGATGTACGAAATTACTATAAATTAACTTATGATAAGTTCGGTACGAAAAAGATGGTTGCAACACTTACCTTACCTATCTTCTCGAAATCTTTATCTCCTTTTATGGATTCCTTCTCTTACCATAACTGCGTAAATGGAAATTTTGATTATATGAATAAATCAAAACGTGTTTGGCTTCACCCTGTAACAGGTAATGTCTATACCTTTAGCTTTTATGATATCTTGAGAAATGCAAACAAGAAAAGCACCACGCTTTTACAAGCAGCCTATGATTTTGCTACTTCTAAGATTTCTTCTGAGGACTTTAGAGCACTGCTTCCTAATATCTCTTACCTTACAGGATTACCTTGTGAAGATACACGTCCTATGAAATATATTAGTAACACCTATACAGCATTATAAAGCCATTGTAATCATAAAGAAGCTGATAATCCCTATATAAACATACTTTATAGGTGATTGATCAGCTTCTTTTATTTAGATTATTTCTTATTTTCCCCTTGTAAACGGCGTTTAGCCATTAAGGTGATTTCTTTAACCGCTCGACTAATTATTTTTTTTACCTTTTTATCAATAGATACAAAGTAACAACGAATTATGTATTTGCCTTGTTCTTTGTTATAGCTTTGTTCTACTATTTTTGCATGAAGTGTAATATTTTTCTTCAGCAATGTGAATTTCATGCTTAGAGAATCCCCCTCAATTTTCTCACTGCACTCGATTTTAGCACCTGATGCTGAAATATTAATAAGAACTGCATCTACTTGAATAGGGTCTGTAATCTCAATCGCTCTTCGATAAGGTACTCTTCTCTCTTTCCTTTCATTAACCTTATAGAGTTTAATTTGACACATTTTATAATAACCCGGTTCATCTGGAATCGGCATGAGCTTTACTTCCCCTCTGTATTTAAGCGACTCTATATCCACACTTCCTTTAAGCTCCACTTCTAACTTACGATATTTCCAGATTTCTTTCTCACCTGCTTCTAGCATAATCGTATAAGTATTGTTACCACATTTATTCTTTAATAGAATAGGGAAGGCTGTTTTATTATCTGCAATAAGCCTACTAGGTAATCTTAATTCAAAAATATCACTCACTATATTATCTGGTATTAATTCCGGCACTGACATATAGTTCCCCCTTCATCATTCTAGCTTTCTTTTATCCCCTGCCACCCTCTCTATTATTGTAGACGCTTCAATCTACAATCCCCTAACAATTAATCTCTATAGTAGTTAATTAAACAACCCGCTAAAATAATATCTCTTTCATCATCTGTTAAATCTTTAAGTGTTAGATTAAACGTTTTTATTTCACTTCCTAAAACATAAGCTTTAATTTGGCTCACTTTATTTTTAACAGCTTCTTTAATATTGGGTACGAAGATATAATCTCCGTTTGTAAATTCAAGTCCTTCCTCTAAGATAAAAGGAAGCATTCCCCAGTTAATGAGATTTGAACGATATCTCTTAGTTGCATACTCTCTTGCAATATTTGCCCAACCTCCAAGTACTTTTTGACAAGACGCTGCTTGTTCACGAGCAGAACCGTCCCCAGGTTTATTAGCATAAATTGTACTTCCAATACCTGTTTGTTTTGCATCAATCGCTTCAAACCCTGGAATTTGTTTAATCTTATGAAAGGCTTCTTTCACTTCATCTAAAACAAGGGTTGGATCTTCTCCCTTAAGTCTTGCTTTCTCTACTACTTGAAGTGCTTTTGCACGTTCTACATAATCAGGCACACGTCTTGAAAGTGTAAATTCTGCAAGACGAAGTGGGTTAGAACGGTAGCTTGAAGTTTCACCTGAAGGAATGAGTTCATCTGTTGTGGTCACTTCATCATGGATTTCTGCTACGACTTTTAACAGAAGATTATTTGTAAGCTCTGACATTTCTGGCCAGTCTGTAATGTTAGGTCCAAATTTAAGTTCTGCTGTTTCATCGGCTTTACCTGCTCCAAAATAGCAACGTTTATCATAAATACTCTTATCAAAGAAGTATTTTGGTTTTGTAAAGTCTACATCAATATCTGTAGCTGCTGTTAAAATACCGCCATTTAATGAGGTTGCTGCAATACTACGTGCATCCATTAATGCTACGCCTGAAAGCTGCCCGTCTCCAGGTTTAGAACCTTCACGGTTAGGGAAATTACGTGTAGAATGACGGATACTAAGCCCATTATTAGGAGGTACATCTCCAGCGCCGAAGCATGGTCCACAAAAAGCAGTTCGAATGGTTGCACCAGCTGCCATAAGGTCTGCTACTGCTCCATTTTTAACAAGACTCATAAAGGTTGGTTGGCTAGATGGATAAACACTTAATGAATATTCACCAGAACCAATTGCATGCCCTCTTAGAATATCTGCTGCATCACAAATATTATCATAAGTACCACCTGCACAACCTGCAATCACGCCTTGTTGAACCATTAGTTTACCATTTTTGATTTTATCCCTTAAAGTGAACTTCACTTTACCAAACTTCTCTACTGCTTCAGCTTCTACTTTAGCTAAAATATCTTCAAGATTTGCATTAAGTTCCTCGATTGTATAGGTATTACTTGGATGGAATGGTAAGGCAATGGTTGGTTTTATTTTAGATAAATCCACAACGATAGCACCATCATAATAAGCCACCTTGCCAGGTTCTAATTTTTTATAGGCTTCTTTTCTACCGTGCATTTCTAGATATTCTTCTACTTTTTCATCTGTTGCCCAGATAGAAGATAAACAGGTGGTTTCTGTTGTCATTACATCAATACCATTACGATATTCCACGTTTAAATTCTTAATGCCATCACCCACAAATTCCATGACTTTATTTTTAACATAGCCATTTTTAAAGACCGCACCGATAATGGTTAATGCCACGTCTTGTGGGCCTACTCCTTTATTAGGGCTTCCAGTTAAATAAACTGCTACAACACCTGGTCTACTGATGTCATAAGTTTTAGAAAGAAGCTGTTTTGCAAGCTCCCCGCCCCCTTCACCAATCGCCATGGTTCCTAGTGCCCCGTATCTTGTATGACTATCAGAACCAAGAATCATCTTGCCACAACCACTCATCATTTCACGCATATATTGATGAATGACTGCCTGATGTGCTGGTACATAAATACCACCATATTTTTTAGCTGCTGAAAGACCAAACATATGGTCATCTTCATTAATCGTTCCCCCTACTGCACATAAGCTGTTATGACAGTTTGTCAGGACATAAGGAAGTGGAAATGCTTTAAGTCCACTCGCTCTTGCTGTTTGAATAATGCCTACATATGTAATATCGTGAGATGTCATTGCATCAAACTTAATTTTTAAGGCATCCATATTATCTGAAGTATTATGAGATTCTAGAATGCTGTATGCAATGGTATGTTTAGAAAGCTCTTCTTTAGATGGAATCTCAATACCATATTTCTGTTTGATTTCCTCTGACGCGTTTATATAATCACTTACTAGTTCTGTTCCATTGACTAAGTAAGCACCACCTTCATATAGTTTAATCACAGTTTTCCCTCCACTTCCTGAATTTTATAAATATTAATATATAAATTATTTATTCATAATTATAACACAATACTTTTCTGTCGCATATATGTATACAATATTAAAATAGGGTTTGGAAAATAAAAATTTTCCAAACCCTAAATCATGCTAAGTCTTATTATCCTAATTTATAAATATACTTCATCATACCTTTTGGTACTTCTATATTAGATTTTGTTATTCTGATGCCATCTAATATAGCCAAAACCTTGCTAGGCTCTACCTCTATATTAAACATCATCAGAAGTCTTACCTCTAATAAGTCGATATAAATCTTCTTTTCCTTCTCCCATTGTTCATAAGTTAGTACATTCTTATAAATAGCCTCTGTCACACTATTAATTTGTTTAAGTGCCTGCTCTAACATACTATCATAAAGTAATTCAACTGAGTTAATCTTAACAAAGCACTCAGAAAATACCATAACTAACCTTCTAATAATCTCTATTGTTTCTTCATCTGTAAAATTACTATTGAGCTTGCTATCATTAATTTTAGAATAAACCTTCTGTGTATAATAATGGATAAAGTTCTCAAAGTCTTCACAGTTATTCTCTGGTTCTAAAGCAAATAAAATACGGAAGAATAAATTCCACTGGAATTCTTCATTGATTCGCTCTTGTATATGTCTACCAATCATTTCTGTATAGGCATCTTCATAATGTGGCTCGCTTTCAAATTCTAATTTCTGAGTAAAGTCTATTCCTTCTTTATTAATGTTACCTACCTTTTCAAAGCCGATCATCATCTGCTTACCACGCCTTGAAACCTCTTTTCCAAGCATGTCCCTAAAAACATATCTAACAATGGCTTCACAAGATTTCTTAAAATCGACTAATACGCCAATACTCTCCTTCATTTTAATAGCGAAAATATCATAGATAATCTTAGCGAGTACTTTCTCCATATGTTCTTCTTGAGTCACATAACTATCTTCTTCACTCTGGTCAAATTGATTAGAAATTAAAAGAAGCTGCTGATCAATAGTCGATAAGCTATTTTTAATCGATTTCATAATATCCTTATAAAATTTATCTGCAATGACGTAGTTAAAGTTCTTATAAATCACTTTATGTTCAATCTCTCCCCAAAAGACATTAACCAGTGATTTAATCTGTACCTCAAAGTTAACTTCAAGCTCGCCCTCTAAATACTTACCATCTATACGATAAATTTTCATGCCATTTTTTTGCTCTTGAGGCTGTTTGCCTGCTAAACTTAATAAAATGTTTGGCCTTTTACTATTAAAATATAACTCTTTATGTTCTTCGCTTTTCTCATTGAAATAACGCTTAATATATTTATATAAATCTGCTTCATCTTGAATAAATCTACATTCAATACGTACTCCGATAATATCTGGTACATTCTGAAACAGTAACTCCTTGGTTTCATACTTTTGATAGTATTGATTACGAATGATTTTCTCTTTTAAACTGTTGGCACCCTTGACTCTGGTATTAATATTTAAATAGCCTTTGTTTGTCCCATCTAAAATCTCCTCAAAAAAGTCTGCTAACTCTTTAGAAACTTCTTCAAGGACTGCTCTTCTACTTTCTAATTCGTCCAATACTTCTTCAATAAATCCAAATAACTTTAATTCCATAAAATAAATTATACCTCCTAAATCCGACATCGTTATCTATCTCTACTATACTATATCCCAATTAAGATAATGTAAAATCCTAAAAATAATATGATGACAACCTAATAAGTATTGTCTTGTTTTAATAATCATATAAAAATAGCCAAGAAGATTAACTTCTTGGCTATTTTTATATGATTATTCAGTTATCTTTAATCCAGCAAGCTTAGCAAGTTCAAGAATCGTTTCTCTAGCAACTTTCTTACCTTTATAGTCTACTAAATCATCCATACTACCATTAAAAATGTCTGCTGGTTCGTATTTTTTAAGAATAATTTTGTCGTCATCTACAAAGATTTCTAAAGCATCTTTTTCATTAATGTCTAAATTTCTTCTTAATTCGATAGGTAAAACTACTCTCCCTAGTTCGTCTACCTTTCTTACAATACCTGTTGATTTCACTAATATCCTCTCCCTTTACAATATTTCTCATAATTTTCCATACCCTATTTATAAAGTACCATAATTAGAAATTAAAGTCAATTAACTTTTGTATCTTTTTAGACTTTTTTAAATAAAGAGTAAACATTACACTACATAATATTTGTCGAATCTTAATATTGTTCCTGATTTGCCGTGTTTTACTGTAAAACTTGTGTCGAATTTACGCTTTTAATTATCTTATTTTTCTGATTAAACAAACATTTTTCTCAAAAATGCTGATATTTTATGTCTAATCAACTTTTTTACACTTACCATTTTTACCATTATATGGACTTCATTTTTTTATTCTATCGTGATATTCTATCATGATATCTTTTTTACTGCATATATTGATTAAGACAAGTTCTTTTTAGGACAATTGACGAGGAAGATTTCTTAGATAAAATAATGGAAAGGTGGTTTATATGCTAAGCTATATTTGGAGCTTTATGATGATCTTTGCAGTACTATTTTCTGGCTTTTCTGGTGGTATGAATGCTGTTACGACTTCTGCCTTAAGTGGTGCTGAAGAGGCTGTTACGATTTGCATTAAGATGTGTGGTGTCGTTGCCATGTGGATGGGTATTATGCGCATTGCTGAAAAATCAAAACTCATTGACCTTCTTGCTATTAAGATGACACCCTTATTAAACTTTCTATTTCCTTCTGTACCTGTTTCACATCCTGCTAGAAAATACATAGCGACTAATTTCATTGCTAACTTCCTAGGCCTAGGATGGGCAGCTACACCTCCTGGACTTAAAGCAATGGTAGAACTTCAAAAGCTAAACCAGGACAAGGGACGTGCTACCCATGCCATGTGTATGTTTCTTATTATTAATATTTCTTCTATACAACTTATTCCTATTAATATTATTTCCTATCGTAATATTTATGGCTCTAGTAATCCCACAGAAATTATTGTCCCAAGTATTATTGCAACAACCATTTCAACACTTGTAGCAATTATCTTTGCTAAGTTGATGCAGAGAAAGGAGAACTAAAATGGCTATTTTACTGGGTATTTCAGACTGGATTATTCCACTTATTATGATTGGTATTGTTATATACGGCTTATTGAAGGAAGTGGATGTATTTGAAGCTTTTGTTGAAGGTGCAATGGATGGTCTTAAAGTTGTTGTTGACATTCTTCCTACGCTTATCGGTCTTCTAGTAGCTGTTGGTATGCTTAGAGCTTCTGGGGCTTTAACAGGTCTTTCTAAGCTCATCGCACCTCTTATTAGTTTCTCTCATTTTCCTCCAGGCACTATTCCTGTTGTGCTTCTTCATAGCTTTTCTTCCTCTGCTGCAACAGGGCTTATTATTGATATTTTTAAGACTTATGGTCCCGATTCTTTTATAGGCAGACTTGTTTCTATCATATTTAGCTGTACAGAGACTATTTTCTATACTATGTCTGTTTATTTTATGACGATAAAGGTAAGAAAAAGTCGTTATACTTTATCTGGTGCACTTGTTGCTACTTTAGCAGGTGTTATTGCTGCTTATTATCTAACTCTTAAATTTTTTGGGTTATAATTCATATTGATGATAGG
>JAHLFQ010000206.1 GCA_018883705.1 Candidatus Cellulosilyticum pullistercoris | reverse complement strand
TTATAAAATCTTATTCTAAACTTCGTACCTATATCTTCTTCACTTTTTACTGTAATATCTCCATTTTGCTCTAGGATAATACTTCTCGCCATAGCAAGGCCTATCCCAACACTTTCACTACTTGCATTCTTCCCTCTATAAAACCGCTCAAAAATATGAGGTAAGTCCTCTTGAGCAATGCCTTCTCCATTATCCTTAATAATGATTTCCGTATATAAGGCATTCTCCGTAAATTCTATCTCTAATACCCCACCCACAGGCGTATGTTCTATACAGTTCTTTAATATATTAATAACGGCTTCTAAACTCCAATTTTTATCTCCTATGAAATTTACATCTTCTATCTCTTGCCAATCTTCATGATTATTTATAGTAATTCTTTGCTCTTTAATTTCTGCCTTAATACTAAGTGATTCAATAGCTTCTTTAATAAGCAAAGATACATTCACCTTCTCCTTTTTAAACAGAACCGTCCCTGCATCAATCTTAGATAACTTCAGAAGAGAAGTAACAAGCCATTCAATCCGCTCGAGTTGCCTGCTTACACTACGAATAAATTCAAGACGCTTCTCTTCTTCTAAATCCTGCCTTTTTAATAAATCCATCATCATCAGCATAGAAGTTAAAGGGGTTTTTAGTTGATGAGAAATGTTTGATAACGAATCTGCTAAATAGAGTTTATCCTTTCTGAGAAGCTCTGATTGTTCGGATAGTCTACAGGTCACTTTATATATTTCATTTTTTAATATACTAAGTTCACCTTCTTCATTATCCCTAATATCTAGTGAATGGTTGCCCGCACAAATCTGATGCAAATACATAGAGAGTTCATTAATCTTCTGGTATCTTCTATGCTCATAGTAATAGGTTATTCCTATTAAGATAATGCCTCCAACTAGACAAATACCTGCTGCACGCACACTTATTTCATAGCACAACATGCTCATAACCCCTACTATCATTACACAACTCACTAGGTGGCGTATCTGTTCCTTATTCCTCTTCATAAGCTATCCTACCTTATATCCAAGTCCACGTACTGTTTTGATAATTTTAGGTTCTGACGGATTATCTTCCAGCTTTTCTCTTAGCCTTTTAATATAAACAGTTACTGTATTATCTCCTACAAAATCACCTGCTATATCCCATATACTTTGAAGCAGTTGGTTTCGAGAAAGGACCTGCCCTTCATTATTAATAAATGTAAGTAGTAGTCTATATTCAAGAGCCGTTAATAAGATTTCTTCATTGTCTTTATACACTTTAGCTTGAAGCGTATTAATTCGTATATTATCAAACTGAAACACAGACTTAGTACGGTCTGTTCGATTGTGCCTACGAAGTACTGACTTAATACGAGAAATGAGTTCTCTAATACGAAAAGGCTTAGTGACATAATCATCAGCTCCCATATCAAGTCCTAATACGACATTAACCTCATCATCACATGCTGTTAAAAAGATTACTGGTATATCTCTGTTGTGCTTAGCTACCTTACAGACTTCATATCCAGAACCGTCTGGAAGGGTTAGATCTAATAATGCTAAATCCACTTTATCCTCTTCAATAATGCTTATTGCCTGTTTAACTGTACGACTCGTAATGACTGTATAACCTTCTTGAATCAATGAGTACTCCAACCCCATTGCAATGGTTGCATCATCTTCTAGAATAAGTATGTTCATCTATTTTTCCTCCGATCAGCTCTTTTCCTAGTCTATCTTATCTCTATTATTCGTTTGATTGCCCCTTTTTTACTCATAGGTTCTATCTTCTTATAGCTTTTCTATTATAAAACAATATCATCACTATTTAGCCCATAAGTTTTATTAAAATTTCTTAAGAACAAAAAGAAAGTCATTTTTAAATCAACACTTTCTATTTGTCAGAATATATTGTATAAATAATCCCAATTAAATTTGTTATTCTATTTATAATTTATTAAAAATATATTTTATATTAAAACTATTTTGCGGAGGTGATTCCATGCGCTTCAAATATAAAAATTTAGTTTTCTCTGGTGGTGGTGTTTTAGGCATTGCCTACTTAGGAGTTCTGGAATACTTCTATCAAACAGGACTCATGCAACCTATTGTTAATTTAGCCGGCACTTCTGCTGGTGCTATCACCGCTTGCCTTACTTCTTTTAATCTCCCCTTTGAAGAATTAAAGGTAATGCTTGATTCACTTGACTATCGTAAAATTCCAGGGAAAGACGATTCTCCTGAAGCCCCACGCTATTTCCCTAAGGTTATAAAAGATCAGCTCGGCAAAGTCTTCGATAACGTAGACTGTGTTTATCGCTTAATCAAAAACTATGGATGGTATTCTTCGCAGTATTTTTATGATTGGATTAGACTTCAAATCGCTAGCCAATTTGACCCAGAAAAAAAAGCACCTCCTTATACTTTCTCTGATTTTAGAGATGCCTCTCTTCATAAAGAAAATCGCCCTTTCAAAAACTTATTCATCATTGGTACAGATATCACAAGAAGTACTTCTACTGTCTTCTCCTACAAAACTACACCTAATATGGAGGTAGCTGAAGCCGTTAGAATTTCTATGTCCGTTCCTCTTCTTTTCGAATCCATCAGAACAAGCTGTGATATTAACGAAAGTGATCCCCAAACTCTTTTTGTGGATGGAGGTATGTTATACAACTATCCCATCACCTTATTTGACGAGGACTATCCTCTTAAAGACACCATCGGGGTTTACTTCAAAAGTACGCCTAAAGCTATCTCTATCAATAATATCGTCGATTTTATCTCATGTTCACTATCTTGCAGCGGTAGTATTCAAAATGCTGTATTTGAAAGTAATCCAGAAAATGTCACACGCAGTATTTGTATCCCGACTGGTGATGTATCTACCTTTAATTTTGATATTTCACCTCATGATGCTACCTATAACTTTCTTTACGAACAAGGCTATCGTGCTGCTGAAATTTATTTTTCTTTGCTTGGATGATTTTTTATATTTTTCTAATTAGTTAATAAAAAGATTTTTATATTTTTAAATATATCTATTTTTAGAATATCTAAATAATACTTTTGTTAGATATTGATTGCAAATGAGAAAAAAATAGCTATAAAAAAAGGGAAGAAAGAAAAAAATTATCTTTTTCATATAGAAAAAAGGCTGCTCTAGAACTAAACTCATTTTAGTCTAAATCAGCCTTTTTATATCTTATTATCTATAACTTATCTTAATGTATTTCTCATATTATCAAAAATGGTATCTTCAAAAAGAAACATAATAAATGCCCATAGTATGCCTATTATGACGCCTTGTATAATATAGCTTACTGTTATAATATCCATAAAGGACCATAGTATCCCTGCCAAAATAATCATGATTACATATTGAATAACTTTTTTATGTTTAAGTTCTCTTGTTTTTTCATGTATTAGATTTACGACTTTAAGATCTATCTTATTCATCTGCTCAAAAATAAATTGAAATCCTATCAAGCTAATTAATAATCCAACTAACATGTATTTTGCTCCTCACTTTTTATTATTTACGCCTTTTATAATCTATGTAGATAGAGTGGCTCAAAATTTTAAAATTCTGAGCCACTCTATTTTTGTTATGTCATTGGACAATTATTATATCATTAAATGAGGATTATTTCACTACCATAATCTTTCCTTTAATAATTTTATTTTATACTTATCTACCATACGATGATTATCTTAATGCTATGATAACTGTGCTACTAGTTCTGCTACTTCTTTTTCAATATCTTCAAGTGCTACTAATTTTTTAACACTCTTATCACGTGTCACAAGTTCAACTTGCCCATTTGCAAGGTTTTTCTCACCAATAACAATGCGAACTGGTACCCCTAATAAATCTGCATCAGCAAATTGTGCACCTGCTGCGATATCTCTATCATCCATAATGACTTCATATTTTTTATTAAGTTTATTATAAACATCAAATCCTACTACATTCATATCTTGTTTTTTGCTCTTAAGTACACAAATGTGAACTTGCCATGGAGCAACTGACATTGGCCAAATTGGACCGTAATCATCATGACGTGCTTCAATAATACAAGCAAGAAGTCTACCTACACCAATACCATAGCATCCCATAATAGGTGTTTTTGTCTTACCATCTTTATCAACATAAGTCATTCCCATACTTTCTGAGTATCTTGTACCAAGTTGGAAGATATTACCCACTTCTACACCACGTTTGAATTGTAATTTACCATGGCAGCATGGACACTCTTGGCCTTCAAATACTTCTGCCACATCTACATATTCAGCCTCTGGTAGATCTCTTTCCATATTCACACCTGTTAAGTGGTAATCTACTTTATTAGCTCCTGCTACAAGATTTTTCTCATCTTTAAGTGATGCATCATAAATGATTGTAGCACCTTGTGCATCTAGATTGTATGGTCCCATAAATCCAAAACAAAGGTTTGGTGCTTTTTCATAATCTTCAAATGGGCTAACAGCTGACTTAACGATTTTTTCAAGTTTTGCTGTATTTACTTGAAGGTCTCCTCTAATGAAAACAATAACTGGTTTTTCTTGGCCTTCTGCTGAAAATACACATGCTTTTAAAGTATGTGACACAGGAACATTTAAGAAGTTTGCTACTTCTTCAATTGTTTTCATATGTGGTGTTTCTACTTCTTTTAGCTCTGTTGCTTCTGTTGTGACTGCTGATAATTTACCAATTGCAACTTCCATATTAGATTGATAATCGCAGCTATCACAAATGACAAGTGTGTCTTCACCAATATCTGTAAGAAGCATGAACTCGTGAGCAACTTTACCACCCATCATACCTGTATCTGATTGTACAGAAATTACTTCTGGTACCCCAGCTCTTGCATAAATTTTGTGATAAGCTTCATAACACTTATTATAGTATGCTTCTAAATCTTCTTGCGTTGTATGGAAAGAGTAAGCATCTTTCATAGTGAACTCACGAACACGGATTAGCCCACCTCTTGCTCTTGGTTCATCTCTAAATTTGGTTTGGATTTGGTAAATCATAAATGGATAATCATTGTATGATTTAGCTTCTGTTCTTGCTAAATGAACAGCGGCTTCTTCATGAGTCATCCCAAGTACCATATCTTTTCCGCCTCTATCTTTAAAACGAACAAGCTCACTACCAACAGCTTCGAAACGACCTGATTCTTTCCAAAGCTCACCTGGAAGTGCTACTGGGAAAAGGACTTCTTGCCCATCAATTGCATCCATTTCTTCTCTGATAATATTTTCAATTTTTGCTGCTACCCTTTTTGCTGGTGGTAATAAACTATAAATACCATTAGTTACTTGTCTTACATAACCGCCTCTTAATAAGAATACATGACTGACACTGGTTGCTTCACTTGGTTTTTCTTTAAATCTCTCACCTAAAAGCTTACTCATTAACATAACTTTTATCCATCCTCTTCCTCTAATTTTTTTAATCGAATGCTTAATATCTAATCTTCTCTTGCGCCTGTTATCCTCTAGGAAATATATACTATTTATTTCCTAGAACTAAAAAACCCCTATGCATCAATCTGCATAGGGGCCAATATTTCTATATACGGCGGTACCACCCTAATTTATATAGCAAGTGCTATATAATCTTAGATTCTCTATAACGGGAGTACCCGCTACGCTTATGACTTCGCGCAGAGCTCAGAGCTTGGACAATAAATCCTTGCTTTAGAAGTCTTTCAGCCGGTGAACTTCCTCTCTATTATATAAAGCAATTTTTATTTATTGATTTCTCATCATAGCTATTAATATTTATCTAATTATAAGGATAATCAAACTATTTTACATTGTCAAGACTCATCTTGATACTTCATTAGGAATGTGTTTTTTATTTTCTTTACTCATACATGATATGACATTTTTGGTACATACTAAATTGGGGTTGAAAAAAATAAAGGAGGATTTTTATCATGAAGTTATTTTTAAGAAAAGCTAGAGTGTTAAGTCTTATTTGTCTAAGTACTTCTCTATCTTTATCAGCTCTTACCGTACCCGTTATGGCAAACTCTCTTAATCAAGCGGAACAATCTACCAAGGCCTCTCAAACTAATGAAAGACCTGCTCCACCTAAAGATGGCGAAAAACCACCTATGCCTCATCATAAAGGTTGTAAATGTCATCGTCCTTTCAAACGCTTTACAGCTGCTATGGACACTCTCAAAAAAGAACAACTTATCTCAGCAGATGACATTAAAAAAATCTATGATGCACTTATGAAAATTCCACCTGAAACACTTGATAAAGTTGAAGATAAAGACCAAAGTGCTGCAGATGCATTATACAAGGATAAAGTGCTCACAGAAGAACAATATAAGAAAATTTGTGCTTTCTTAAAAGCAAATCCACCTCGCAAATAATACAACTGATATTCATATAATAGAGTAAAAGTAATAGATATAGAGAACTTATCTTTCTCCTATCTATTACTTTTATTTATTCTATAGCTAAGCTAACTCATTGCTAGATACTATGACTATTAAAATAATCCTTTTTAAATATACTCATCTGTATAATATCATGATATTTTCCATTTCGAAAAAGTTCTTCCTTTAGCACACCTTCTACTTTAAATCCTACTTTTTCATAACATCTAATAGCTCTTTGATTAAATGAATACGCACACAATTTTATCTTATTAATATTCATCTGTTCAAAAATAAACCTTACAAGAACTTTCATCGCATCTGTACCGTATCCCTTATTACGATATTCTGCCTCTCCTATAAAGATACCTACAACTACTATACTATTTTTCCAATCTACTTCACTCACACTACATCCACCAATATATTTTCCCGTTTTCTTATCTTCAATTGCAAAATGATAGATATCAGAACGTGCAGAAATGGCTTCATACCACTTTTCTTCGTTTGCTAATGTATAAAGATAGGGAATACCTGGCTCTACATATTGTCTTACTTCTGGATCATTTACAAATTTTTTTGCCATCTCAAGATCTTCTTTGCCATAATCTCTTAATCTTACTAACTCACCTAGATACATATTTATCCTCCTTTGTTATATGTAATTTTGAATTATTATATATTATCCAACTTTTTTGTCAATATTATTTTATTTATTTGACTTAATCTTCTCTCTATACTATAATAAGCTTAATTAAATAATCTGCTAGGGGAGCTCGTTCGGGCTGAGAGTGCATTAGGTGCAGACCCTTTAACTTGTATACAGGTAATGCTGCAGCAAGGAAGCGAATGTGCTTAAATAGAACCACACATTCGTGTGTGTTTTTTTTATGTGCATTTTTATATCCAAACACATTTCCCCTAGCTAATTTTCTAAAATTTAAAGGGGGTTTTATTATGTCTGAGGTTTTTAGTAAGTTATTTGATGTAGAACCGAGAGCTTGGATGGCACTCGGGGTTGTTATTATTTTATCTATTTTAGGTCTTATTTACTTATCTCACAAAAAGGAACAAACATCTAACACAGCTCACACCAAAAAAATAGTTTATGGTGGTATTTGTATTTCTATTTCCTTTGTTCTTTCTTACATTAGGATTTTTCACTTACCACAAGGCGGTTCTATTACCTTAGCTAGTATGTTTCCACTGGTTCTATATTCTATGATATTTGGTCCTGTTGCTGGTATTATTGCTGGCTTTGCTTATGGGATGTTACAGCTCATTCAAGATATGTGGGTAGTTAATATTGCTCAACTTTTACTAGATTATCCATTAGCCTTTGGATGCATTGGACTTGCAGGTATTGCACCAAATGCAATAAAAAATGTTCAACTTCGTACCTTTATAGCAGTTACACTTGCCCTACTTGGTAGAGGTGCCATGCATATTCTTTCAGGTTGGCTGTTCTTTGCAGACTACGCACCTGAGGGTATGAATCCATTTATCTACTCTCTTGGATATAATGGTACAGTCATTTTAGGAGAACTTGTGATTACACTTGTACTTGCTATGATTTTAGTAAGTACACCTATCTATACAACGCTCAAAAAAGGTGCTATGCCATCTTTTTAATAACCTAACCATTATAAAAGGAGGAATATCTAGCTCTTCTTAGCAGATATTCCTCCTTTTATTTTATTCTTGTGTTATAGCTAATCACTAAGTAAACATGACTAGCGATTGATATCTCTATTTATTAAATTTAAAATGATTATGCCTAGGCAACCTATTCCTGTTATCGCTAATAACTTTAATACTTTTTCTTCTTTCTCTTTAAGAGTTGGAGAAAAAACTGCAACTGGCCCCCTGATATTGCCTTCCATTTCTAATTCATCATTTAAATAATCATCGGCTTTAGCTTTTAATTCTTTTTTATAAAGATAGGTTCTTATCCCCTCAACAACCGATAGAATCCCCATTATAACAGTGGCAACTTGCAGAATTCTTTCAATGCATTTTAATAACTTATTCATCTTACTCTCCTTTCTTAATCTAAAAGTATGATTTGACTAAGGTTTATCCTAAATACCCTAACCTCTTAGAGATTTCCTTTGCTGTTTCCTTAATAAGTTCAATCTGTTTAGCATTGGTTCCTTTAACAAATTGTTTATTAATATCACCTACACTAATAGCTGCAATCACTTTATCTCTATAATCATAAATTGGAGCTGCCACACAGAAAATACCTTTTTCATGTTCCTCATCATCGATTGCATAGCCTTTCTTTCTAGCTACTTTTACTGCTTCAATGACCTCTTCTACATTTTTTAATGTCTTAGATGTAAAAGCTGTAAACTCCACTTTTTCTAGCTTCTGTCTAATCTCTTCATCACTTGCCTGCAATAAAAGAATCTTACCTACCCCTGAAGCATATAGAGGAATACGTTTACCAATCTGAGAATACATTCTAAAAGAATTTATACTTTCAATCTTCTCTATGAATACTGCCTCTGTCCCTTCTAGGATTGCCATTTGTACAGGTAATCCTAATCTGGTAACGAGCTCCCTTAGATAAGGTGCAGCTTCTGTTTTTAGCTCTACATTACTAAGCTTCATGCTACTTAGTTCTACTAACTTTAAGCCTATAACATAAGCATTCCCCATTCTTTCAATAAATCCCCTATTTTCTAAAGTTGCAAGTAACCTATGGACCGTTACCTTATTTAATTCTAATACTCCCTCTATTTCTTTGGGTTGCATCCCTGTTGGATGCTCAGCTAAAATCTCTAATAGTTGCAATGCGCGGTCTACTGTCTGCAATGTTGCTTTAGCCATTATTTTCTCCCAACCTTTTTCGTCATCTTTTCCTCTATTATATATGAATTTTCTTGATAAAACAACGAGGCGAACAAGCTTTATTACTTGTTCGCCTCATTTCTAGACTAACTATCTAGCTAACCAACCACCATCAACAGCGAGTGTAAAACCATGTACATAGCTTGCTGCATCTGATGCTAAATAAACTGCTGCTCCTGCTAAATCTTCTGGTGTTCCCCAACGTGCTGCAGGTATTCTTTCTTCAATACTCTTATTTCTAGCCTCGTCACTTCTAAGTGCTGCTGTATTATCTGTTGCCATATAACCTGGTGCAATAGCATTGACATTGATATTATGTCCAGCCCATTCATTAGCCATAGACTTTGTAATACCCATTACAGCGCTTTTACTTGCTGTATAAGATGGTACTCTAATTCCACCTTGATAAGAAAGCATAGATGCTATATTAATGATTTTTCCACCTGATTTTTGAGCTATAAATTGTTTTGCTACAGCTTGTGATAAGAAGAATGTTGTTTTTAGATTGATATTTAATACATCATCCCAGTTCTCTTCACTAAAATCAATTGCATCTTCACGACGAATAATTCCCGCATTATTTACTAGGATATCTACTTTTCCAAACTCTTTAATTGTTTCTTCTACAATTCGTGGAATAGGTTCTTGTGAAATTAAATTTGCTTTAATCGCATGAAATTTTCTACCGAGATCTGTAATAAGCTTCTCTGTCTCTGGCATATCTCCAGAACCTACACCAACAATATCTGCTCCTGCACTTGCAAGACCTACTGCTATCCCTTGACCTAATCCTCTAGATGCCCCTGTTACGATGGCTACTTTTCCCTCTAAAGAAAACTTTTCTAATATACTTTTCATACCGTTCCCTCGTTTCATTATTTGTAACATTATTTCTTATATAGTAATCATATTACTTTTCAGAAAGTACGTCAATATAGTTTTTATTAATTAAAAATTTAACGAAATAGCTTGATAGTCATAGGTTTTCGTTAATAATATAACATTAAAATTATACCTATTTATTCGTTAAATTCTTATCGTAATAATGCATGATTTATTTCATTTTTACTTTACTAAATTAGCATTTGTCTTACTGTATTCTTCCTATATATTAGTCTGGGGATATATTCTTTTTGTATATTCTCATTTATACTGTAAAATAAGATAACTTATATTCTTAGGAGGTACATATGAAAAAATTTTTTCTAAGACGCACGTCTCTATTTCTACTTACTTTACTTTTTTCACTTATTTTTTCTATTCCTTGCTTTGCTAGTAGCACGATTAAACTTAGCTTAAATGGTAGACAATTAGAACCTTCAGTTGCGCCTATCATTAAAAACGGTACAACACTTGTACCACTCCGCCTTATTAGCGAAAATTTAAATGCACATGTCTCTTATGAGAAGGAAACCAAAACGATTTCTATTATTTCTAAAAATACTTCTATCCATCTCACACTTGAAAATAAAAAGGCAATCGTTAACGAAGATACTATTCTCCTTTCCATGGCTCCAATAAGTACCAATGGTACAACGATGGTACCTTTACGTTTTATTAGTGAAAACCTAGACTGTAAGGTTAACTGGGATGCTAAAAATCAGCATATTACTATTACCTCTTTAAATACTGAGGAGCAAACTAACAATAGTACACTGCCTACTGCTACCATCATTGTTAAAGATTATGGCACTATTACCCTTGAACTCTATCCTGATATAGCACCTAATACTGTTAATAACTTTATTTTCCTTGCAAACAATCATTTTTATGATGGTCTTACTTTTCACCGAATTATTGATGATTTTGTGATTCAAGGTGGCGACCCACTTGGTACAGGTACTGGTGGCCCTGGCTATACAATCTCAGGTGAGTTTTCTAGTAATGGTTTTAGCTCAAATGTGCTTTCCCATACAAAAGGCATTATCTCTATGGCACGTAGCTATCTTCCTGATTCTGCTGGCAGTCAATTCTTTATTACTTGCGCTGATGCAACTTATTTAGATGGTCAGTATGCAGCCTTTGGCAAGGTACTTACAGGCCTCGATGTAGTAGAAGCACTTTCTAATGTCTCCACTAATGCTAATGATGCACCATTAAGTCCTATTATTATTGAAAGTATTCGTGTAGATACAAAAGGTATGACCTATCCTAATCCAATAGGTATGATGAACTAAATTTTAGGAAATCTTAACCTTTTGTGTAGTTTCCTTAGTGTGTTTTATAGAAATTTGTTAGCTTTCGTTAAAAAACAAGAAAACCTAAATATTATGTAGATAACTTCTTTTTCCATTTCTTCCTAATTCGTGAAATTATTTAACTTGTCTATGCTAGACTAAATAAGGTTAGACAACAAATAAAAACTTTTTAGGGAGAGATACAAATGAAAAAATCTATTATTATTTCAGTTTGCTATTTTGTGTTATTTACTTGTATCATCACTTGCTTTTTACTTATTCATCCCTACTCAACGACTCTTGAAGCTGCTACTTTTGACCAAGTTGATACACTTCAAGACTTAAGACTCACTACGGAAGATCTATCTACACAACTTACCCATATAAAAGAAAATATGGCTTCTTATGAAAAAACCCTATCTGAAATTGATAAACGCCTTACAGCTATTGATGACCGCCAAGAAGAATTAACCACACTTCTTGTAGATTATTATATCAATCAATTAAAAGATCCTACCTATACGGATATATATAACGAAGAATATACCTACTATATTGCTGCTGAAAGTCTAGGACAAATCGGCAAACCCGCTATTCCAAAACTCATCGAAAAACTTTCTACAGAAGATGATTATGAACGTGCACTAACACTCTACGCCTTACTCCTTGCTTCACAGGCTGATAATGTAAAAGCCTTTGCTGGTAATGACTACATCCAAACTTATCTAGATTTTGATAGTAGAAATCACCCTGAACTGATTAAAATTGCTAAAGCTTGGTGGGAGAAATATAGTAGTTATTTTTAAACCAAATTCTGCTTAAACTAAAAGACGCCGGGAGTACCGGCGTCTTTCTTTGGGTATTTATTTGATTATACATAGAAAAGTAAGTCCACATAAGTTGGGAATGGCCAATTAGCTGCTGCAACGATTGTTTCTAATTCATCTGCAACGCTTCTTAATGCTTGCATTGCTTCAAATATATATTCTCTGTAATATTTTGCTGTTTCAAGCTCAGTTTCATGATTTTTAACCCCAATAACCACTTGATCTAATTCATCGATTTTGCTTATAAATGATTCTGTTAGATTTGATAGTTTAGCAGCATAATTTAATTCTTTTTCAAGATTAATATTTAATCCAAGGTCTTGTTTTACTTTAAGTGTTTCAAAAACCTCTTTATTGTATTTAAGTACGCTTGGTAAAATTTCTTTTTTAGCCATCTCAAGCATTGTTAGTGCTTCAATGTTAATGGTTTTAATATAATTTTCTAATAAGATTTCTGTACGAGATATAGCCTCTGTAGCTGTAAAGATACCATGTTTCTCAAATAACTTAATACTTTTTTCTGATGAGAATTCTGGAATAGCATCAACAGATGTTCTAAGGTTTGGAAGACCACGTTTAGCTGCTTCCTCAACCCATTCCTCACTATAGTTATTACCATTAAAGATAATTCTCTTATGATTTTTCACGGTTTCTTTAATAATTGCCATCACTTCTGCTTCTACATCTGTGGCATTGTCTAATCTATCTGCAAATTGTTCAAGCTCTTCTGCAACTGCCGTATTAAGCATGATGTTTGCAGCAGCTATAGATGCTGAAGAACCTAAACTACGGAATTCAAACTTATTACCTGTGAAAGCAAATGGAGATGTTCTATTACGGTCAGTTGTATCTTTTACGAATGTTGGAAGTGCTGATACACCTGTTTCCATGAAATGTTTAGTTGTTGCACAAGCTACTTCACCTTTTTCAATGCACTCTAAGATATTTGTAAGTTCATCTCCTAAGAATATAGAAATAATAGCTGGAGGTGCTTCGTTAGCACCAAGTCTATGGTCATTTCCTGCACTTGCAACAGAGACTCTTAAAAGTTCAGCATAATCATCTACAGCTTTCATAACTGCTGCTAAGAATAATAAGAATTGAGTATTATCCTTTGGTGATTTCCCTGGTTCAAGAAGGTTTTCTCCTGTATTTGTAGACATTGACCAGTTATTATGTTTCCCTGAACCATTAACACCTGCAAATGGTTTTTCATGAAGTAAACATACAAGGTCATGTTTCTCTGCAATTTTCTTCATAAGTTCCATTGTAAGTTGGTTATGATCTGTTGCAATGTTAGTTGTTGCAAAGATTGGAGCAAGCTCATGTTGAGCTGGAGCCACTTCATTGTGCTTTGTTTTAGCTAAGATTCCCAATTTCCATAATTCATGATCTAGCTCTTTCATATACCCAGATACTCTTGTTCTAAGGTTTCCAAAATAATGATCTTCCATTTCTTGACCTTTAGCTGGTTTAGCACCAAAAAGTGTTCTACCTGCTAAGATAAGATCCTTACGTTTTGCATACATTTCCTTATCTACTAAGAAATATTCTTGCTCTGCTCCAACAGTAGTTGTTACTCTAGATACTGATTTACCGAGTTTTTCAAGAATTCTAACGGCTTGCTTATTAAGTGCTTCCATTGAACGAAGAAGTGGTGTCTTCTGATCAAGTACTTCTCCTCCATAAGAGCAGAAAGCTGTTGGAATATATAATGTATCCCCTTTTACGAAAGCATATGATGTTGGATCCCATGTTGTATATCCACGCGCTTCAAATGTTGCACGAAGACCACCTGATGGGAATGAAGAAGCATCTGGTTCTCCTTTGATTAATTCTTTACCTGAGAATTCTAAAATGATTTTTCCATCACCAGCTGGTGAGATAAATGCATCATGTTTTTCAGCTGTAATCCCTGTCATTGGTTGGAACCAATGAGTATAGTGTGTTGCACCTTTCTCTACTGCCCAATCTTTCATAGCTGCTGCTACTACATCAGCAATATCTTTACCAAGCTCTTTACCTTCTTCCATAGTCTTCTTAAGTGCTTTAAAAACTGTTTTAGGTAATCTTGCTTGCATAACCCCTTCATTAAATACATTGCAACCAAAAATTTCTCTTACATCTTCCATCACTAAATTCCTCCTCATTTTAGCTATCCATTATTTTTTAGTAAAAACTAGATACTACTTCATATTTCTTCTAATACTATAGAATAAGTTTGTGTACATTTCTAAGAAACATACCCTATCTATCTTACATCCTGCAAATCTATTAACCTTGCTATAAATTATTATTTTACTCGTATTAGTTGTCTTAACTAAGTAGTAAAATAATTAACTTAAACAAAAAGGCACTAACCTAATAACACCTAATCGTGTTATTTAGTTAGTACCTTTTCTCTCTCTTATTCTCTTTGTGTAAGATTATATACGCTCTATTTTGAAATTACAAGTCATATTCTAAAAAAAGATGTTAATTAAGGAAGTTTATCTTAATTTTATTATTTTATTAAGTTAAAATCTCTTATTTTATTACTTATTATTTATATTCTAAGGACTTTGCTATCATTTTATATCTATTAACGTACTCTTCTTTTCTGTAATACCAAAATATCTGAGAGCATAACATTTGAAAGTGATAGTCACACTATTGGTAGTACTCAAATAGGGCAAGATTTGATTTTATAGAGATAAAAAAATTGGTAAATAGTTGGTAATTGATATTGCAGAAAACTCCCTTTCTGCTATACTTATCTTGGTAAAGTCAGAGATTAAAGAAGAGGTTCATGATAAGATTTCTATTATTGACCCTTTGTTGCTAGTAAAATAGTGCCCTTAAACGTAAAATTGACGATATGAAAATCCTTGAATATGCTAAGTTTTTTCCTATTAAATACTTAGGTCTTGATGAAAAGCAAGCTCACAGATATATAAAAATAAATTATAAATTTTAGGTATTTTCCTAGAGTTATAACTGATAATATTCTCGAAACTTATGAAGTTTAATTTAGGGGTGTGAACACATGAAAATTAATTTTACTAAAATGCACGGCATAGGTAATGACTATGTCTACGTCGATGGATTTAAAGAAACAATCAAGGACCCTAATGCTTTCTCTAAATTTATTAGTGATAGACATTTTGGAATTGGCGCTGATGGACTCGTTATGATTCTTCCTTCAGAGCAAGCAGACTTCAAGATGCGTATCTTTAATGCGGATGGCTCCGAAGCAAAGATGTGTGGTAATGCGACTCGATGCATTGGTAAATTCGTTTATGAAGCAGGTTATACTAAAGATAAAAATATTACACTTGAAACATTAAGTGGAATTAAATATTTAACACTAACGGTAGAAAATGAAAAAGTTATTTCTGTAGAAGTAGATATGGGTAAAGCAATCCTTGTTCCAAAAGAAATTCCTGTCTTATCTGATTTAGAGCATTTTATTAATGAGCCTATAGTAATTAATGACACAACTTATCATACAACTTGCATTTCGATGGGCAATCCTCATGCAGTTATTTTCTGCGAAAATGTGGATGATTTACCACTTGAAGTGATTGGACCAGCTTTTGAATTTAATTCACTTTTTCCTGATAGAATAAATACTGAGTTTGTACAAATAATAGATAAAAACAGTATCAAAATGCGTGTTTGGGAGCGTGGTTCAGGTGAGACTTGGGCTTGTGGTACAGGTGCTTGTGCTGCCAGTGTTGCTTCAGTACTTAACGGCTACTGCAAACAAGGCGAAGAAATTCATGTCCAATTACGTGGTGGTGACTTATATATCACTTATAAGGAAGATGGCACTGTCCTTATGAAAGGCCCTGCAACAAAAGTTTTTGACGGTACCATTGAATATAAGGAGGCTTAAAATGGCATTTATTAATGATAACTATTTAGAACTACAAGATAGCTACCTATTCTCTACCATTGCTCGTAAAGTCAATGAATTCGTAGCTGCAAATCCAGATAAAAAAATCATCCGTATGGGAATTGGTGACGTAACACGTCCACTTGTTCCAGCAGTTACAGAAGCCATGCATAAAGCAGTTGATGAAATGGGTAAATCTGAAACCTTTAGAGGTTATGGCCCAGAACAAGGTTATGACTTTTTACATGAAGCGGTACAAGATTATTACAAAAAAATGGGTGTTACACTAGAAACAGATGAAATCTTTATCAGTGATGGTGCAAAAAGTGATGTTGGTAATATTACAGACATCTTTGGTTCAGAAAATATTGTAATGATCCCAGACCCTGTTTACCCAGTTTATGTAGATACTAATATTATGTCTGGTCGTGAGATTGTTTACTTAGATTCTAATGCTTCTAATAACTTCTCTCCACTTCCACCAACAGATAATGATGTATGTCCAGACCTTATTTATCTCTGTTCACCAAATAACCCAACAGGTGCTGCTTATAGTAAAGAACAGTTAGCAAAATGGGTAGAATACGCTAAAGAAAATCATGCTATTATTCTTTATGATGCAGCTTATGAGTGCTTCATTTCGGATCCTACTTTACCAAGAAGTATTTTTGAAATTGAAGGTGCTAAAGAATGTGCAATTGAATTTTGCAGCTTATCTAAAACAGCTGGGTTTACAGGTACACGTTGTGGTTATACCATCGTTCCAAAAGCACTCAAAGGTCAAGACTCAAATGGTGAAGAAGTCGTAATCAATAAACTTTGGCTTAGAAGACAAACTACTAAATTCAATGGTGTACCATATATCATTCAACGCGGTGCAGCGGCGGTCTTTACAGAAGAAGGACAAAAGCAAGTTAAAGAAAATGTAGCATACTATGCAGAAAATGCACGTATCATTGCTGATACGATGAAAGAATGTGGCATTACTTACTACGGTGGAGATAACTCACCTTATATCTGGCTTGAATGTCCGAACAATATGAAATCATGGGATTTCTTTGATTATCTTCTTAATGAAATTGCAGTAGTAGGAACACCTGGTGCTGGTTTCGGTAATAATGGTGAAGGTTACTTCCGCTTAACAGCTTTTGGTAACCGTGAAAATACACAAGAAGCTATGGAAAGATTTAAAACCTTATTTAAAAAATAGTTTCTCACTTTTCTATAAACACAAAAAAGATGGGCCTGTCAGTTGATAACAACTGATAGACCCATCTTTTTCTCTATATCTATGCTACTTTTTTAAGCGCTTCTTTTTCAAGTGTTTCTTTTTCTTTTAAATGATCCATATAAAGCTTAGTTTCAGTTGCCACTACCCCAGATAGTCCAATAAGACCAATTAGGTTTGGAAATGCCATTAACCCATTTACGATATCTGCTAGTATCCAAATTACCTCTAGTTTTAAGAAACCACCCATTGCAATAAGTGCTACAAATATACCACGGTATAGTTTAATACCTTTTACTCCTGCTAAATACTCCAGACAGCGTTCCCCATAATAGCACCAACCTAAAATGGTAGTAAAAGCAAATAAACATAAACAAATCATAATAAGGTAAGGCCCTACATTGGGTAAAACTTTTGAAAATGACATTTGGGTTACTGTCGCCCCACTAATACCTTCTAAGTTCCAAGTACCTGTTACAAGAATGGTAAGCCCTGTTAAAGTACAAATAATAATTGTATCAATAAATGTACCTGTCATAGAAATTAAGCCTTGTTCTGCTGGCCATTCTGTTTTGGCTGCAGCTGCTGCAATCGGCGCACTACCTAAACCAGATTCATTAGAAAATACACCTCTAGCAATTCCTTTTTGAATCGCCTGTGCTACAGTTGCACCTAAGAAGCCACCTACTGCTGCTGTTCCTGTAAATGCACCTTTAAATACAGATACGAATGCTGGAATAATAGCTTGATAATTGCAACCAATAATAATTAACGAAATAGCAATATAAACGATAGCCATAAATGGAACAACCTTTTCAGCTACCTTTGAAATACTTTGAATTCCACCAAATACAATAATCCCGACAAGCACTGCTACAATCAGACTCGTAAGTCTAGGATCTACACCTAATACGGTATCTATACTTGAAGCAATAGAGTTTACTTGTGCAAAGGTACCAATTCCTAATAATGCAACTAAAATACCACTTACTGCAAAGAAAATTGCTAAAGGCTTAAACTTCTTGCCCAAGCCCTTTTCTATGTAGTACATAGGCCCACCTGATACTTGACCATTTGAATCTACACCACGATATTTGATAGCAAGTACACCTTCTGCATATTTTGTAGCCATTCCAAAGAATGCTGCAAGCCACATCCAAAATAATGCTCCTGGACCACCTGATGTAATAGCTGTAGCTACACCTACAATATTTCCCGTACCTACAGTTGCTGCTAATGCGGTACATAGTGCTGCAAAACTATTAATATCTCCTTCACCTTTATTCTCAGCTTTAAAAATAAGTTTTATTGCTTTAGGTAGTTTAATAACTTGTAGTAGTCTTAATCTGATGGTTAACATTAGGCCTGTTCCTACTAATAAAATGAGTAACGGCGGCCCCCATACAAAATCGTTAACCTTATTTAATACTCCTAACAACACCTCAAAAAAATCCATAAAAAAATACTCCCTTCATTAAATTAAATTTAAAGTCAGAGGAGTTACCTGTGGTTATGGACTCTACAGTTTTATACAATAAATGAACACAATAAATAAAGCTTCATTGCTGCATAAAAATGTATTGTCTCTGTCCTTTTGCCTGAGAGATTAGGTAAAGTATATCACATCCCTTTGCCCCTTCGGCGCCCATAACTAGGGTCTCTCCAGAGTACTGTCAGCTATGCAGTCACACTTAAATTAAGTACCTGAGAGTGTTACTCCTTCGGTGGATAATCTACTTAAATTATCTCTCTTCTGCAATGCTTCATCCAGTTATATTAATATGACTATAATAACCGATTCAATAT
>JAHLFQ010000205.1 GCA_018883705.1 Candidatus Cellulosilyticum pullistercoris | reverse complement strand
AAACGACCCAGAAGGGACTCGAACCCTCGACCTCCGCCGTGACAGGGCGGCGTGCTAACCAACTGTACCACTGGGCCAAAATAAACAGGGGCAGCAGGACTTGAACCCACGACATTCGGTTTTGGAGACCGACGTTCTACCAACTGAACTATGCCCCTTTAATCATAAAGGCTAATTTGTAATCAAATTAAAACTCCCCGAGTAGGGTTCGAACCTACGACCCTCCGGTTAACAGCCGGATGCTCTGCCGCTGAGCTATCGAGGAATATCTTGTGCTCTTCTCGAGTACTTTGATAGTTTATCACTTACTTTGACTCATGTCAACACTATTTTTTAGATATTCTTTTATTAATTTATAAATCATATCTTTTAAGAACATAAAAGCACATAGTATAGCCTATGTGCTTTTATATTCTAATTAATTCTATTTAAAATGTCTCTTCGTTACTTTAAGTCTGTTCATTGCACGATTCAGTGAAGCCTGAGTTTGATAATATTCTAAAATGCTTTGTTTTTGGCGCAATTTTTCTTCTGCTCTTAACTTAGCTTCTTGTGCTCTCTTAATATCAATCTCTTCAGGTAATTCAACTGTATCGGCTAGTAAAACAACTTTTTTAGGTAGAATTTGTGCAAAACCATCACTAACAGCTGCATATTTCCATTTGCCATCTACTTTAAACTTAAGTTCTCCTGAATCCACTGCTGTTACCATAGGTTCATGTCCAGGTAGTACCCCATATAAGCCATCGATAGCTGGAAATACCAGTTCCTCACACTCACCTGTATAAAATTTATGATCACTTGCAATAATTTCAAGATAAAATGTATTAGCCATTTTCATACCTCATCTCTATACTTCATCTGTATTACTTATAGCTTTTGCTTTCTCGATTACTTCATCAATTGTTCCAACCATAAGGAAAGCTGCTTCTGGATAGTCATCCATTTCACCATCAATAATTGCCTTAAATCCTCTTATTGTTTCTTTAAGTGGTACATATTTTCCCTTCATACCTGTGAAAACTTCTGCTACAGAGAATGGTTGAGATAAGAACTTCTGAATCTTTCTTGCACGATATACAGCAAGCTTATCTTCTTCATCTAGTTCTTCCATACCTAAGATTCCAATAATATCTTGTAATTCTTTATAGCGTTGTAACAATTCTTGTGTCTTTCTAGCTACTTCATAGTGTTCCTCACCTACAACATCTGGCTCTAGAATTCTAGAAGAAGATTCAAGAGGATCTACCGCTGGGTAAATACCTTGTTCAACTATTTTTCTTGATAAAACTGTAGTAGCATCCAAATGGGCAAATGTAATTGCTGGTGCTGGGTCAGTTAAGTCATCGGCTGGTACATAAACAGCTTGCACTGAGGTAATAGAACCATTTTTTGTAGAGGTAATTCTTTCTTGAAGTTCACCTACCTCACTAGCAAGTGTAGGTTGATATCCTACTGCTGAAGGCATACGCCCTAAAAGAGCTGATACTTCAGATCCTGCTTGTACATAACGGAAAATATTATCAATAAATAAAAGCACATCTTGTTTTTCTTTATCTCTAAAGTATTCTGCCATTGTTAAGCCTGTTTGAGCAACTCTCATACGTGATCCAGGTGGCTCATTCATTTGTCCGAACACTAAAGCTGTTTTGCTAATAACGCCTGATTCTTTCATTTCCATCCAAAGGTCATTTCCTTCACGAGATCTTTCTCCAACCCCTGTAAAGATAGAATAGCCACCATGTTCTGTTGCAATATTATGAATAAGTTCTTGGATAAGTACTGTTTTACCTACTCCTGCACCACCAAATAAACCAATTTTACCACCTTTTGCATAAGGTGCTAATAAATCTATTACTTTTATCCCTGTTTCTAAGACTTCAACAACAGGACTTTGATCTTCAAATTCAGGTGGTTTTCTATGAATGTTCCAGTTTTCTTCACCTACTACGGCTTCACCACCATCAATTACGTCTCCAAGAACATTAAACATACGTCCTAATGTCTGTTTTCCAACTGGTACTGTAATACCTGCACCTGTAGCAGTAACCTCCATGTCTTTTGTTAATCCCTCACTAGAAGCTAACATGATACAACGTACAATATTATTTCCCATGTGTTGGGCAACTTCCATAACAACTTTTTTTCCTTCATTTATAACAGTTAATGCATCTTTGATCATTGGTAATTTACCACTTTCAAACTCTACATCAACAACTGCACCTAAAACTTGTACAATCTTGCCTTTTTCCATCATCGCCTATACACTCCTTTCAGCTTATCTACTTCTTTGCACATTTAGCGCCGCTTGCAATTTCCGTAATTTCCTGCGTAATTGCTGCCTGTCTTGCACGGTTATACATAAGCGATAAATCACTAATCATTTCTTTTGCACTTGTTGTGGCTGCTTCCATAGCCATCATTCTTGCATTTTGTTCACTAGAAAATGCTTCTACAAGCGTTCCATAGATGAGCCCTTTAATATAATTGGGTACAACTTTATCCATAACTTTTTCAGGAGAAGGATTAAATACTGCCGTTTCATTAAATCTTTTACCACTTACCTTATCAAAACGAGATTTTTGTAATGGCAGAACTTGAAGCATCTCTGCTTCAGCTTTCATAGGCGTTATCATTTTAGTATAGATAATATAAACTTCATCTAATTCTTTTCTTTCATATAACTCTATAATTGTTGCAGCAATAATTCTTGCTCTATGTAATGTTGGATTCTGAGCTGTATAAAGAAATTCTACATCAACCGTTACGTTTTTCTTGGCAAAATAACGCCTTCCAACTTGACCGACTGCAAAAAGGAAATTGTTTTTTCCTTTATTCATCTCCTTTTCAGCAAGCTTTATAATATTATGATTATAAGCACCTGCTAGACCTTTATCCGCAGTAATTACAATATATCCTCTTTTTTTATCTTCTTCCTTAACATCCGTACGCATATCAAATGCTGAATGCTCTATATCTGGAATACGCATTAAAATATCTTGGATTGTTGTTTGAAGCGTTTCAAAATAAGGCTCTGTAGCAGTTAGGCTTTTTCTTGCTTTTTTTAATTTAGAGGAAGAAATTAAATACATAGCATTGGTGATTTTCATAATGTCCTGTATACTCTTCATTCTGGAACGAATTTCTCTCATATTGGTCATTTTTATTCACCTACTTTTTAAATTCTATCGTTACCTTTTTAATCTGCTCAATCATTTCTTCAGTTAAGGCTTTTTTAGTTTCAATTTCTTCAACTAAATCAGGATAATTATTCTCAAAATGTTCTACCAATTCCTTCTTAAATGTCTTAATCTCTTTTATAGGTACATTTAATAATAATCTATTAGTTGCCGCACATAGTAAAATAACTTCTTCATGAAGTGACATAGGTTTAGCTAATGGTTGTTTGAGAAGTTCTACTAATCTATTTCCATGATCTAAAAGCTCTCTTGTAGATTTATCGAGTTCAGAACTAAATTGAGTAAAGACTTCCATTTCTCTAAACTGTGCTAAATCAATACGTAAGCTACCTGATACTTTTTTCATCGCCTTAGTTTGTGCTGCACCACCTACACGAGATACTGAAAGCCCAACATTAACCGCTGGTCTAATACCTGAGAAGAATAGTTCGCTCTCAAGGAAAATCTGTCCATCTGTAATAGAAATAACATTTGTTGGAATATAAGCAGATACATCTCCCGCTAAAGTTTCAATAATAGGAAGTGCTGTAATAGAACCACCACCATGTGCTTCATCTAATCTACTTGAACGTTCAAGTAGTCTTGAGTGAAGATAGAATACATCTCCTGGATACGCTTCACGTCCTGGTGATCTTTGTAAAAGTAAAGACATGGCTCTATAGGCAACCGCATGTTTAGAAAGATCATCATATACAATAAGCACATCTTTACCTTGATGCATAAAATACTCTGCCATTGCAGTTCCTGCATAAGGTGCTATATATTGTAGTGGTGCTGGGTCACTAGCTGGTGAAGAAACAACAATCGAATAATCCATTGCACCATGTTTAGTTAGTGTAGATACTATTTTTGCAACAGTAGATGCCTTTTGCCCAATTGCAACATAAATACAAATCATATCTTGGCCTTTTTGATTTAAAATAGTATCTATTGCAATAGAAGTTTTTCCTGTTTGTCTATCCCCAATGATTAACTCACGTTGCCCTCTACCAATTGGGAACATAGAATCAATAGCAAGAATTCCTGTTTGAAGTGGCACAGATACAGATTTTCTATCTATTACACCTGGCGCTTCATTTTCAATAGGATAATAATCACTTGCTTCAATCGCACCTTTTCCATCAATAGGATTACCTAATGAATTTACAACCCTACCAATTAAAGCTTCACCGACAGGTACACCTGCCTTTTTACCTGTTCTTGTTGCTTTAGAACCTTCTGATAAACCATAATCTGTTCCTAATAATACGCAACCAACAGATTTCATTTCTATATTTTGAACGATACCTCTAACACCGTTTTCAAATTCAATAAGTTCACCATACATAGCATGGTTTAAGCCATATACGTTTGCTATACCATCGCTAATTTGAACAACTGTACCGGTTTCTTGTACCACCATTTTTCTGTCATAATCATCTATTTCATTTTTAAGAACAGAAATAATTTCGTTTGGATTAATATTACTCAAGCTGTTCACCTCCATAGAAGTCTTTTTTGCATATCTAAAAGTTTACCTTTAACACTTCTGTCATATTCTACATCGCCTACATTTAAGATAAAACCTCCAACAAGAGATGGATCTTCTTTTAGGTCTAACAAAACGCCTTCTTTGTTATATTTTTTACAAATCATATCTTTAATCCCTGTTAATTGGGCATCACTAGGTTTTGTCACAAAAGAAAGTGTTGCACGAATCATATTTTTGCTTTCTAATACCAAATCATCATATGCAATAAGAATCTCTCCAATATGACTAACATAATTGTTATCACATAATACTTTAAGAAAATTCTTTACTTCAGGGTCAAAAAGCTTATCTATGACGGCATGTTTTTCTTTTGCCTTAATACTAGGATTATCTAGTGCTGCTAATAATTCTTTATGATTTAATAAAAGTTCTTTCATACGACCTATAACTTCAGTAGAAGGTCTTAGTTGAAATAGAACTTTTCCATAATTAGCATCAAGTTGTGTCATTTAGTAGCACCTACCTCCGCTAAGAAATCATCAACTAATTGCTTGTTCATATCTTCATTAATATTTTGTTCTAAAATCTTTGAAGCTGCTGCCATTGTTAAGCCTATAATCTCACTTTCAATGCCTTCTATGGTTTTCTTTCTTTCCACTTCAATTGCCTTATTAGCATTTTCGATGACTCTACTAGCTTCATTTTCTGCTGCCTTTACAGTTCTATCATACACATCGTTAGCTCTTTCTCTTGCTTCTTTGACGATTTCTTCTGCTTCTATTTTTGCATGACTTAGAGCTTCTTCATATTGCATTTTTAAATGCTCAGCTTCTTTATTTTTGTTTTTTGCCGCTTCAAATGAGTCTTCAATTGTTTTTGTCCTTTTATCCATCATTTCTGTAATAGGGCCAAACAAAAACTTTTTCATTAGAAGATATAAAATCGTAATGTTAACGATGGTCCATATTATATTCCAATCTAATACTAACATTTGCAATCACCCCCGAACTTATTTTAAGAAAAGGATAATAAGAACGGCAATTACAAATCCATAAATAGCTGTTGCTTCTGCTAGAGCACAACCTAATAATAATGCTTTATTAATATCCCCTTTTGCTTCTGGTTGTCTTGCAATAGATTCTGTTGCTTTTGATGTAGCAATACCTATTCCTAGACCTGCTCCTATACCTGTCATTACAGCAATACCTGCTCCAACTGCTACTAATGTATTCATATTAACATCTCCTATACTATGTACTTTTTATGTGATAATCTAAGTTATTCTTATAATAATTATTATTTTAAGAATAGAATAATAAGAACAGCGATAACAAATCCATAAATAGCCGTTGCTTCTGCTAGAGCACAACCTAATAATAACGCTTTATTAATATCTCCTTTTGCTTCTGGTTGTCTCGCAATAGATTCTGCTGCTTTTGATGTGGCAATACCTATTCCTAGACCTGCTCCAATTCCTGTCATTACAGCTATACCTGCTCCAATTGCTACTAATGTTCCCATAATCGTTTCTCCTTTATTAACTATTCATTTATTTTTTATTTATTTCTACTCTCTACTTATTCTTCTACTTCAATCGCTTCTTGAACAAATAGAGAAGTTAAGAAGACAAAGACATACGCTTGTATTAAACCATCAAAAATATCAAAATACACACTAAATGGTACTGGAAGTGCGATAGGTATCACCATTTTGATAAGTTCCATAACTACAAATGCCCCTAGCACGTTTCCAAAAAGTCGCATACACAATGACAAAGGCCTAATAAATACCTCCAAAACATTAATAGGCGCAATAAGTGCCATAGGTTCTGCAAAACTTCTAATCCACTTCTTCGTTCCTTTGGCTTTTATGCCAGCATATTCAATCAATATAATACTCATAATTGCTAATCCTGCTGTAACATCTAAATCCTTTGTTGGCGGTGTAAAGCCAAAAATTCCAATGAGATTTGCACAAGCTATATAAAGTGCTACTGTACTAAGATAAGGTATGTACCGTTTTCCTTCCTTACCCAAGATATCCTCAAAGAACTGGTTAAGCCATTCTACAGCAATCTCTATAACATTCTGAGTACGTTTGGGGATCGTCTCTAAATTTCTTACAAAGATAATCGAACATAATACTAAAACGATCATGATACCCCATGTAACCACTACAGAAGTAGGCACTGGTATTCCTCCAAAAACAGGAATTACAAAACTGATTTTACTCTCTAGCTGTGATAGTAATTCCTCTGAAAAGGCTTCCATTCTTCCCACACCTTCTTTCTACACTTTGTTTGATAATTTAATTAAATTCTGTCACTTAAATAAAATATTAAAATACTTTATTCAGTCACTCGACAATTCTAGTTCTTAATTTTTTTATTGTCAACATTAAGATTTCTTAACACAGTAAATTCTATCGTGATTTTGCACAAATTTATATTGCACTTATGTAACATTTTCACTATCAAAATTTAAAAGCTTTCTATTTTTCATTTCCTTCAATCCATTTGTATACATTTTGTACATAAAACATCTGATTTATATGTATACTTTTCATAACTTTTGGGGCATTTTCATTCTCTATTGACAATAGCCACAAATATTATGTCCCAAAATTCCGAAATATTACTAAACAAAAAAGTACCTAGATATCATATCTAGGTACTTTTATTTAGTAGCGGAAAAGGGATTTGAACCCATGACACCACGGGTATGAACCGTGTGCTCTAGCCAACTGAGCTATTCCGCCATATTCAACTATTAACTAGCCAAGCTAGTAACAGGGGCAGCAGGACTTGAACCCACGACATTCGGTTTTGGAGACCGACGTTCTACCAACTGAACTATGCCCCTTTATTTAAAATAAAATTTTAAATAAATCAAAACTCCCCGAGTAGGGTTCGAACCTACGACCCTTCGGTTAACAGCCGAATGCTCTGCCGCTGAGCTATCGAGGAATATTGAACGCTATCGCTTTCAACAAAATTAATGATACACTATTTTTTTACATATGTCAACATGTTTTTTATTTTGATTTCTATACGCTCTTTTACATCACACATTCTTATAGACTTTATAATCTTAAACTAATAGGCATACAGGAGTAAAAACCAGTCAGCTATTGACTTTTAGCTTCCTCTAAACTTAGTTTGTAGTTTATCTGGTTTACCCTGTTTTGCACTTACTATACACTAATCTATTCGCATTTAGCATTTATTTATAGATCGACTATAAAACTAGGTGATTTTTATTTTTTTCTAACCACTCTGCACTTTTTTGGTAATTAGGAAGAACTTCTTCTAATTTTTGATTTTCACTCTTATCATCTTCACAGTTAAGGCGACACAAACTACTTACCAAAATATAATCTATCACTTCTACTGGTAGCATACCAAGTTTTGCATTAGCAACAATACCTTCTGCATTTCCATGGAACAAAAGATTTTGTTCATCAACAATCTCTATATTCTTTGGCATTTTATCAAATAAAGGACTATATTCTTTGAAACGCTCTTTAATTTTAGCTGTAACCTTTTGTTTATACCATTCAATAATAGCTTCTCTAATATGAATTGCAGATTCAGTAGCTGTCTCAACTACAAATTTCCCTCTTATCATTTTTACTTTCGTATTTTCGATTTCTGGGTTTACAACAACCTCAAGTTTATAGTTTTTACCTAAATAAGTGTATTGCTCTAGTAACTTTACTTCTTTTTTAGCATTTGCTTTGCCATATAATTCACTAATAATCCAAGGTGCATTACCTTTTACTTTATCCATTACAGCAAAAACAGGCGTCCCTCTTGGCGCTGTTACGTTAACACGTCCTTCTTCTGTAACTTGAATAGAAATGGCTTTAGCTTTCTTGTAAGTTAAGTAATAAGTTACCTTAATACCTTTGTAATCAAAGCTCAGTTTCATTTTTATACCCCTTTTTCTGTTGTTAATAACATGTAAATATTTTCTTAGAACAACATTTTAATTATAACAAGTATTAGATTGTTTGTACATATTTTATCCTATTATATAGCTTACTTTATCTTATTTTTTTATAAAAAACAACCTCTTTCTCCAATCTGCACACTTTTTAAAACATTCAGTTTTTTATATTTATCACTTTACATTTTTATGGTATAATGGATAAAGTAGTTATATATGGAAGGAGATTATCATGCAAAATGAGTTAGAAGCATTCCAAGTCTTTGTTAATAACATCCTTATTCGTAATAAAAGCATTCTTGATCAAACTACTAAACTCCAAGATGCTTGTACCCATCTTTGTCGTAATGTATCAAAATCTGCAACTACCTGTGGTTGTATCTCTATAAACGCTCATAAACAACCCTATCCAACTTGCGAGGACCTCTCAATGGACGACTTAAAAAACCTAATGCAAACTCATATTAATGGCAAACTCTGCTCTAATTGTGAAGAGCTTTTAGAAAAGGAAATCGGCCGCATTTTTTTTTACTTAAGCGCTATCGCTAACACTTTCGATTTATCACTTTCTGAAATTCTTGAAAATGAAAAAAAGCGCACTGAACTGCTCGGAAAATTTTCTTTACGTTAGATATTATTTTCACTATCTTTCGTTTTTTCTATTTATTCTCCTTAATTCATGCTATAATATTTTTATACTTATTATACTATTATATAAGGAGGTTCTATGAATTTAAGACCACGTGCTGCTGCTATTATTCTTAATGATGCCAATGAACTCCTCGTTCTTCGTCACAAAAATCCTCAAACTGGCTTTGAATGGTGGACTCTACCTGGTGGTGGGATAGAACCTGAAGAAAGTGTCATTGATGCAATCATCCGTGAGGTCAAAGAAGAATGTAATTTACATTGTAACCCCTTGAGGCTCATCTACATGAGCGAATATGTAGATTATACCATCAATACCCACCATCTTGGTATGTTCTTCCTTGCAACAACCGATAATATTCAAGATCTTAAAGTTGGCATGGACCCTGAAGTTGAAATTCAATACATCAAGGAATGTCGTTTCATCTCCGAACAAGAAATCAAGACTTCTCACATTCCTATCTTCCCCCCTGTTTTTAGAGAGCAGTTTTGGGAGGATTTAAAAATGAATTTTATTGGTCATGAAGTTTATCAGCATGGGCAACTACAAATGGAAAAATAAGAGGCTACTTTCATACGCGATTTAAACCATCGCAACTTAAGTAGCCTCTTTTACTTTATCTTCTATTATCTATTTTACTTTAAATCCAAAAACTTATTTTAAAATACGCTTACTAAAATCCTAATGGAATACCAAATGTGAAGAATCCGATTAAAATACTTGACCATATTACAAGGAATGAAATTGAGTATGGGAACATTAGGCTAATTAAATCTCCAACTGAAAACTCTGGTTTGTATTTTCTCATAAATACTAAGATCAGTCCTGCATAAGACATAAGCGGCGTAATGATGTTCGTTGATGAATCTGCTACACGGTAAGCCGCTGCTACCATATCCGGTGTCATAGCGTTATTTACATTATATAACATCGGAATGAATATTGGCCCAAGTAACATCCACTTAGATGTCATTCCTCCAACGAATAAGTTAATAATAGCTGTTGTTAAAATAAATCCAATCAATAAAAGAATTGGGTAATCTGCCAGTCCCATATTTTGAAGCCCTGTTGCTCCTAGATAAGTAAGATATGTCCCTAATTGTGAATAACTAAGAAGTGCTAAGAAGTTGTATGAGAAAAATGTTAACACAATAACAGATCCCATTGAACCCATAGCAGATGACATAGCTTTTACAACATCTGCAGATTTTTTAAATTTACCTACTTTATAACCATAAAATAAACCTGGCATAAAGAATAAGAATGTAATGACTAAGATAATGTTATCCATTAATGGCTTAACAGTTTCCATTTCACCTGTTGTCTCATTTAAGACCTCATAAGGTGCTAGTGGTCCAAATGCTAATAATGCAACAGCTGCAATACCTAATACTAAACCAAGCCCCGCCCATTTTAGCGCCTTATTTTCTTCTGGTTTAACAGTAAATTCATTTAAGTTCATATCAGCCGGAATCGTAAATTCCTGCTTTTCAAGTTTTGGCTTAATAAACTTAATAGTGATAAATCCACCGATTAACGTTAATGCTAATGTAGATACCACAATAAAGAAATAGTGCATAGTAGCTGGTGTAATCGCCTTACCTGCTGCTGTTACAAATGGAATACCTTGTGCCACTGCAAAAGCCTGTGCATTTGTTCCAAGAATAATATCTGATGGTGTTGCTGGAATTAAGTTTGCACTAAATCCTGCTGATACCCCAGCAAATGCTGCCGCCATACCAATCAGCGGATTCTTTTTAAGACCTGCGTAAAGCAGTCCCGCAAGTGGTACTAGAATAACATAACCTGCATCTGTTGCCACACTACTCATAATTCCTAGAAATACAAGTACAAATGGTAAATATTTATCTGATACTTTAAGCCCAACTTTTTTAATGAGTGTTGATAGAAGCCCTGACTCTTCTGCTAAACCTACACCAAGCATAACAACAAGGATTGTTCCAAGAACACCACCACCATATGCTAACCAGTTAGTAAGTAGTGCATTGTCAAAAATCCATCTCATATTTTCTGCTTCAAACATGTTTTTGATTTGGTAAGTAACCGTACCACCATCTTTAGCTAATGTACTAAATTCTTTCCCACCTAGGAAAAGTGTAATAATCATCGTTACCGCAAATAAAATCATAAAGATTATAGTTGGATCTGGTATCTTATGTCCAATTTTTTCAATTAACGATCGCCTTTTTTGCTCCTTTTTCATTGCTTCCTCCTGTATACTCATGATGTCAATAATTTATGTTAACTTATTTTGTTTCTTATTATATCAATTTGTCATTTATATTGCAAGTCATTCCTATTATAATTTTATCCATTAATTACTTCCAATTTTTTGTATATTCCTTCTATCCATTCATATTGAATGAGTTTTTACTCATTATACCAATTTTAACCTTGTCTTATTTGTTTATATTTTTCTTAATTAGGCATAATGCAATATTTTATCTTTCATTTTATCTCTACTTTTAATTCCCTTCTTTTATTTATCAAAATTTTAACCCATTTAATCTCTTTTCTTACTCATTATATTCTGCTATAATTACCCAGTAGTTTATAAGAAGCTACTTAATTAATTTTATTTAAAAATATCATTTTTTAATGAGCAGTGGAGGATTTATTAATGAGAGCTCAAGTTGACGAATCACTTTGTATTGGATGCGCAATGTGTGTATCTATGTGCGAAACCGTATTTTCTATGAATGAAGACGGAATTTCTGAGGCTATTACTGGCGAAATTCCTGAAAGTGTACTTTCAGACGCTGAAGAAGCAAGAGATTGCTGCCCAGTTGACGCTATTGTAATCGAAGAATAAAAATAAAAAATAGGACATGAGTTTCACTTAACTCATGTCCTATTCCTTTATTTTAGTAACCTCTTCTCTAAAAACTTTATACAACTTTCTTATATCTCTTCACTATCATTTTTATGCATTTCACTTTAGAATCTTCTTTATAATTATAGCTTTCCATCACTTAACTGATCCATCTATTTAGAAGGGTAAATCTTTTCTTTCTTCAAAAACACTCCAAATCACTTCACTTAAAGTGTTTTTCTCGATTACAACCAAATTCTTTAGTGCGATCTGTCTTTGTAAAGATTTTTTTGCGACATAAGCTCTTTTATAACCCATGCGATCTGCTTCTCTTAATCTTGCTTCTAATGTAGGGACACGTTTAAGCTCTCCTGTAAGCCCAATATCTGCAATAAATAAAGTATCACTTGATATACCTTTTCCCCTTTCCGAAGAAACCACACTCATAACAACTGCTAAATTAACTGCCTGCTCTTTTAGTTTAAGACCACCTGTCGTCTTTACAACAACATTTTTATCAAAGAGTTGTACCTTTCCTCGCTGTTCTAATATAGAAATTAGTGTATTAAGCTGCTCTCTTTTCATATTTTCACTAATTCTTGCTGGATAAGGTGTAAAAGAAGTACTCACTAAACTTTCTATCTCTACAATAATAGGTCTAGAACCCTCTCTTACTACCGTAAGCGCCGACCCGGATACCTGCTCATTTGCACTTCTCTGAGTCATAAAATATTCAGAAGGATTTTCAATAGGTTCCATCCCTTTTTCTGTCATAGCAAAAAAAGCAGCCTCACCTGTAGAACCAAATCGATTCTTAGTAGCCGTTACGC
>JAHLFQ010000204.1 GCA_018883705.1 Candidatus Cellulosilyticum pullistercoris | reverse complement strand
TATTATTTTTACTTTAAACTGGAAGATAATTTGTATCAAATACTTCTTTTCTTATGATGTAGGCATTCATATCGTCTTTATCTATTACTAAATAATCACCTACGTGTCCTACTTTATAACGCTCTGGCTCTGTTTTGGTAAAAATCTTAACTGATTTTGCGAGCGGTTTTGCCCAAATTTTAGATTCTCCCTTAACAAGGCATTGTTTCATATAATTTTTTAAGTAGATAAACTGACCATCTTTTTTAACTCTAATCCTAGGAAAATAATCTAATGGTATATCAAATTTCTTATGACTAGCCTCATAAGTATTTTGGAACTCGTCTCGATTAATCAGATAAATCATTCCTTCACCATCTATCATCAAGAACATTCCTTCTTCTACAACCGCCTCAATATCTTCTTTTTGACTGCGTATAATAATCAGAGTATCCTTAGGCACTACTTGCTTAAGTTCTATATACCCTAGTGTAGATGGTATTTTTTTATAACATTTTAATGAATCCTCAAATTGACTTAAATCTAATGTATCAATCACTTCAAAAGACTGATAATACTCAGTTAGTCTTCTTAGAAAATATTCATCTGCATTTAAATGGCTGTAGGTTTCATTGTACTTATTTCGACTAATAAAACCCGCTGCACGATCGATGTGCCCTCCCCCATTACCGATATCTTTACTTAAATACCTAGCTAATTCATTAGCCATAATCTCCTTGACGCAGCTTCTTACAGAATACTTGAAACCTTCTTTTAACTCAGTGTATACAATAGCAACATCTACAGAATCTACCTGAAGTGCAAAATCGCTAATAACTCCTAGTACATTAGGATCACATTCTTGTGCTTTAACCATAACATACTTATTGGCTGCATTATAAGAATGACGTATAAGAGCCATTCCTGCTATTTCTAATTCTCTTAAAGTAATAATAGAATTTTTTAACTGTCGAATTAGTTGCACATCATATTGCAAACTATCACGCATATCTTTATCCAAGGCATGATAAATTTCAGTAAAAGCAATACTATCTGTAAATAAGCCATAATATAGAGCCGTAGAAACATCCATATAATCATTTACATTGAAGCCTTCTTGACAAAGCATATCCCAAACAAGAGTAGACGCACTGGTAAGGTCACTTCTAATTTCCTGCTTTTTTATAACATCAACTTCTTGAATATGGTGATCAATAATGGCTACATTCTCCGCCTTAAAGTACTTAACATTTCCTGCTCCATACTGACAATCTACTGTGATAAGTAATTCTTCTACATTTAATTCTTGGACATGTTCGATAGGAATGTTAAGAGATTCAATCATTAATGCTATATTGGGTTTTGTAATCGGCAACCTTCCACCATAGACAAGACGTACCTGTTTATCTTTACTTTTAAAATAACTATAGAGCGCATATCCAGATGCAATTGCATCTGGGTCCGGATTATCATGACATTGAATAATAATCTTATCATATATTAATAGTTCTGATAATTTCATACAAGTGCTCCTTAACTCATCAATCTTTTTATTATCTTATCACAAATCCTACTAAAAAATATTATAAACTTTGAATCTTTATTTGCATATACTTTTTCATTTGACTATAATAAACATTATATTATTTATTATATATTGTTTATTTTATAAAATATTTTATAATTGGAGGAATAAATTATGTCAACAAACGATGCTACTCTTACACTTGACGATGTGATTACTGCAAAAGAACGTATTGCATCTACCTGTATACATACTGCACTCATTCATAGCTATGAGCTTAGTAAAGAGTTTAATAATCATGTTTATCTTAAACCTGAAAATCTTCAAGTGACAGGTGCTTTTAAAATTCGTGGTGCTTTAAATAAAGTAAAAAGCCTTTCTGATGAAGAAAAGAAACGAGGCCTTATTGCTTCTTCTGCAGGTAATCATGCCCAAGGCGTTGCTTATTCTGGTCACGCTCTAGGTATCGATGTTACCATTGTTATGCCTAAGACAACGCCTCTTATTAAAGTACAGGCTACTAAGAACTGGGGTGCCAATGTTGTCTTAGCTGGAGATATTTATGATGAAGCTTATGAAGAAGCAAGACGCCTTGAAAAAGTAAATGGCTATACCTTTATTCATCCTTTTGATGATCTTGAAGTTATGGCAGGACAAGGTACCATTGCCCTAGAAATATTAGAGGATATGCCAGATACAGACGTTATTTTAGTGCCTATTGGTGGTGGTGGCCTTATTAGCGGTATTGCCGTTGCGGCTAAGGCTATTAATCCCAATATTAAAATTATCGGTGTAGAATCTACAGGTGCTATGGGCATGAAAGGATCTATTATTGCTGGGCACCCTGTATCTCTTCAACAAGTAGATAGTATCGCCGATGGTGCTAATGTTAAAACAGTCGGAAATCTAACTTATAATCTTGTTGAAAAATATGTAGATGAAATTATCACTGTGGATGATGAAGACTTAATTGAAACCATTTTCTTATTAGTAGAAAAACATAAAATTGTAGCTGAAGCCACTGGTGTCCTTTCTATTGCCGCTCTCAAAAAACTTAATATTACAGGCAAAAAAGTTGTTTCTGTTATTAGTGGCGGTAATATTGATGTCCTTACTATGTCTTCACTCTTAGACCGTGGTCTTTATTCTCGTGGTAGACTTTTATGCTTCTCTGTAAAACTTAAAGATACTCCAGGTCAACTTGTTAAAATTGCAGAAATCCTTGCAGAAGTTGGTGCCAACGTCGTTAAGCTTGACCATAATCAGTTTAAGGCACTTGATCGTTTACGTCATGTGGCACTTGAAGTAACAGTTGAGACTAATGGCCATGAACACATTAATGAAGTAAAAAAAGCACTTGCATCACATGGTTATGATATCGATATTATTTACTAAACATTTTCAACAAAAAAGCTATTACCATATCTCATTCTGGTAATAGCTCTTTTGTTATTATTTACCAACTTAAAACTGTACCTACTAGTTGATCTTTGTCAGGTTCAAAGACAATAACATTACCATATCCCATACACGCTTCTATCTGTACTAAATCTGTTGGTGAATTCACTTCCTGATGACAAACAGCAACTAGATACGTTTTATCTTGCATTTGAATCTTAATACCCTCTGCCATATGCTTAGGATAAATACAACCTTTTAATGCCGAATAGAT
>JAHLFQ010000203.1 GCA_018883705.1 Candidatus Cellulosilyticum pullistercoris | reverse complement strand
TCCCAGAAGACTTTATCTAGCTTTTGAGTACTTTTAACTTGACTGGCTATTTCTTCTAGATGAGCTATACTTAGTTTTAAAGACTCTGCTTCTTCATTCATGGTATGCAGTAGTCTGAGCTTTTCAGCCATAGTTGGCTGACTATAGGGCAAAATAACTTGCTCTGCCATTTGATGATTATGCTCTGCTGCTAATAGAGTATAGGCTATTAGACTGCCACCCATTATCATTTGTCCTGCTAAAACAAAACCACCTACTAACGTAGTTGTAGAAAGTTTTCTATTCCTTTTTTGTATTTGCTTATAAGTTTTATAAAAGTTAATCGTCTTTCCTTGGTCTGGATAAATCTCTCCTAGTCCGGACACATAATTATTTAACTGTTCAACTTCAACATCTACCAGTAGTTCTTGGATATTTCTAACTGGCGTTAATAGACCACTTTCTATGTATTTAGCTAACCCCTTCATATTTGCCATACCACCATAAAGATAGATGGCACTTACAGGTCTTTTGGAAGCTCTACCTAATTGAAACTGTAACATATTTTGTATTTCATTTAAGATGCTTGTTAAATAAGGATTAATTAAGTTAAATAAAACTTGGTTTTCTTCTAAACTCTCTAAAGATAGGTCTAATTTTAAAAAGGCCTCTTCATCTCCTAATTGCCCCATTAAAATTAAAGTATCTCTATACTGCTCTGTATTGATTAGAACACTTCTAGAGAAGATATGAGATTTACCATCAAAAAGATGAAGATGAAGCATACTATTTCCTATCTCTGCTAAAACCGATATTTGGCCTTCTTCGATTGGTTGATTTTCTATTAGCTTACTGACACTATTTTGATGAACGTCTATTTTACATTCTTTAGCGCCAACCCTCTTAGCTAATTGCATATAGCTAGCAGCTAGCTCCTGAGGCATAGCCATTATCATGACTTTATCTGTCGTTTCGCTCCCACTTTCAATCACTCTGTAGTCTATTAAATATTGCCCCTCATCTGGTATAAGCCCTATCATTTCTTGTTCTAATAAAACCGGCATCTCTTTAGGCTTAACCTTAGGTAATTCAGTTGTTTTTATAACCACTTCACTGGTATGAATCAAAAAGGTAAGCTTCTTCTTTTTATACTTCTGCACTTTAATTGTATTTTTAATAATTTGTGCAAGTTCTTCTATGTAAATGATTTGACCATTGGCAATACTTCCTTTTGGAACAGTTACTGAGGTACATTTTAGCTTTTTCTTATTTTTTCTTTGTATAAAGTGAATATATTTACTTCCAATATCTATTACTAACGTCATCTTGCCACCTTCTATTGAATATATTTATAAACGCTATACATTGATGGAACAATAGCTGCAACAATAAATCCTACTATAATCCCTAAAACAACAATCATTGTAGGTTCTAGTAAGGCCACCAATTTCTTAATAGCTGTATCTGCCTCTTGTGCATAAAACCGTGAGGTCTTTTCAAGAATTTCCTCTAATTGTCCAGATTCTTCTCCTATTTCTACCATATGTACTAACATTTCTGGGAAAATATCTGCATTTTTAAGGGCACCAGACAAAGGCGTCCCTATTGTAATTTCTTCTTTTACTTTATCTAATTTTTTATCTAACTGATCATGATGAATCACCTTTTGACTCATATCTACACACTCAATTAAAGAAAGGCCACTTCCATATAATGTAGATAAGGTTTCTGCAAATCTAGCACTTATAATAATCTTATTAAGTTTTCCTATAACGGGTAAATGAAAATACAGATATTCCTTACGTTTCTTTAACCAAGGTTGATCTCCCATTGCAAAAAAACCTACAACTAATACCCCTATTCCAAGGATAATCATTCCCCAATAATTAATTAAAAACTGACTTAATGCCAGTAAAAATTTTGTACTCCAAGGTAACGTATCTAGCATATCTGTAAATAAAGTAAAGAAATTAGGAACGACATAAAGTAATAAAATGAGCAATACTCCAATAGATACAATCCCTAAAATAATAGGGTAAATCATGGCATTTTTAATTTTTTCTTCTAGTTCTTTTTCTTTTTCATAATGAATTGCTAACTTCTCAAAGGCTTCATCCAAAGAACCACTTTTTTCACCTGCTTCAACCATGGCAATAAATAAATCCGGAAAAGTTTGCCCTTGTTCTCTTAAAATACGAGATAGTGGATTACCCTTTTGAATTTCACTATAAAGTTTAAAAAGAACAGATTTAAGAAATTTATCTTCTGCTTGCTCATGTAAAATACCAATACATTTAATAATAGAAATACCTGAGTTCAGCATCGTTGTCATTTGTCTAGCTAAGATAACTAACATTTTTGTCTTTAATTTTTTAATCTTTTTCTTTTTTTGAACTCCTATTTTATAAGAAATACAAAATAACTGTTGCTCCTTTAAATGAGCAAAAAGTGCTTGTGGATCATCCAACAAAATAGAACCTTTGTGAACCTCTCCTTTTAAATCTTTTGCTTTATATTTATAGTACGGCACTCTTCTCCTCCTCTTTTACATTTTCTGCATGGCACTTATTATAATATAATCACTAAATTGAAACAACATTTCTCTTTAATTACCTTAATGTTT
>JAHLFQ010000202.1 GCA_018883705.1 Candidatus Cellulosilyticum pullistercoris | reverse complement strand
ATGATACCAAAAGAGCACAATACGTAGCAGTTACTGATGATGAAGCAGTAGAGGCTTTTGAGTATCTCTCAAAGGTGGAAGGGATTATACCTGCTATCGAGAGTTCACATGCAGTAGCTTATGCAAAGAAGCTAGCAAAAGCTATGGAAAAGGATCAAATTATTGTTGTCAATTTATCAGGTAGAGGGGATAAAGACGTGGCAGCAATTGCAAGATATAAGGGGGTAAACTTACATGAGTAATATACAAACAGCATTTAATATGAGAAAAGTAGAAGGAAGAAAAGCTTTCATTCCATTTATTACGGCAGGAGACCCTGATATTGATTCTACAGAACAATTTATCTACGCTTTAGAAAAAGCAGGAAGCACAATCATTGAAATTGGTATTCCTTTCTCTGATCCAGTAGCAGATGGATCGGTTATTCAAAGAGCTAACCTAAGAGCTATGGAAAAAGGAATATGTATTGATAAAGTTTTTGATATGGTTGATAAAGTAAGAAAGAATACAAAGATACCACTTGTCTTTTTGATGTATGCTAATACGATTTACCATTATGGAATGAGGCGCTTTTTCAAGCGTTGTAACGAAGTAGGAGTAGATGGGATTATTGTACCAGATGTTCCTATGGAAGAAAAAGAAGAATTTGATACTTTTGCTAGGGAATATGAAGTGGATTTTATTTCTCTTGTAGCACCTACATCTAAGGAGCGTACAGAAGAAATTTGTAGAAATGCCCATGGCTTTTTATACTGTGTTTCATCACTTGGGGTAACAGGAGCTCGTGAAACCATTGAAACAGACCTTAAGAAAATGTTTGAGAGTATTAAGAAATATTGTAAAATCCCAACAGCCTTAGGATTTGGTATCTCTAATAAGGCACAAGCTGCATTAGTCAAAGATTATGCAGACGGTATTATTATAGGAAGTGAGATAGTTAAGATCATAGAGCAGTATGGAGAAAAGAGTGCAGAGCCACTTATGGCATTTGCAAGAGAGATAATAGAAGTATTATAAAATAAAAGCATGCAAACCTGTAGAAGAGTTTGCATGCTTTTATTTTAGTGTATAATAAGAGAATAAATAGTGATTGAATATTGAAAATATGTATTTGATTAATCGTGTATCTAATATAATAAAGAAAAAGATTAGAGAAGAGGGATAGGAGATGAAATATTTAAAGAAGGTACAACTTGTGCTAGTCATTATAATCATAATCCTATATACACCATTAGCTCTACAGGCAAGTACAGTTAAAGATATCACTCACAATGGATTGACTTTTACAGAGCAGCAAATAGAGGAACTTAATGCACTTATTAAAAGTTGTGGGGGTGGTGTTTCTGTATTTTATAAAGATTTGAACTCTGACTATACATATACCTACAATAGTGAGCAAAAATATTTTATAGCTAGTCTTATTAAAGCGCCTTATTGTATGTACATTTATGATTTAGCATCACAAGGTAAATGTGATTTAAATAAACGTTATACTTATGCAGCAAGACATAAGGCTGGGGGAACAGGAAAAATACAAGATATGAGTGTAGGAACAAGTTTTACACTGGAAGAATTAATAGGATATGCCATTAAGTATAGTGACAATGTAGCTATGAATATACTTAAGGAGAATTTTAATGTAGAAGGCTATAGAGCTTATGCTAAGGATTTAGGACTTAAATACCCAGAAGATATTAAATACGCAACTAATGGTAATATTACAGCAACCGATGCAGGTATTTATATAGAAGCAATTAATAATTTTATCCATCATAATACATATGGCCCAAGGCTAAAAACACTTATGCTTTCTACACGTAACCCTATGATTATAGCTAGTTATCCTATAGTTCGAAAATATGGATGGGCAGATGCCTCTTTTCATGATATGGCCATAGTGGAAGCGCCTTATCCTTATTTATTATGTATTTGTACGAATCATGATGGAGATTATAGTACATTTAAAAAAATTAGTCAGCTTATAGAGAGGTATTCCCAATCTGGAAGAGAACCTAATATCAAGTATGAACTAGTTATAACCCGTATTTCCTTAGATGGAAGAAGTATGCAGCTTGCTGGTTTTAATATTAATGATAATAACTACTATAAATTAAGAGATATTGCCTATCTATTAACTGAAACTGATAAACGATTTGATATAGTGTATGATACGGAGAAAGCAGCTATTGTGATACAGTTAGGGAGAAGTTATTTAGGAGGAAAAAGCAGCTACAATATAAATGACATAAAGGATATAACGATTGAAGAAAAACAAGTATCTCTTTACTTAGAAGATAAGGAGCATCAGCTTTTAGGTTATAGGATTAACGGAAGCACCTATGTCAAAATAAGAGATATCGTAGCATTTTTAGAGATGGAAATTGGATGGTCTAATGAAACGAAGGAAATCACATTAGTAGCAAGCTCATGACATAGCAAAATGATATACATGTAATAGAGTTTGTGTAAGTGTTGGAAATCAAGGAATTTTGTTGATTTTAAAAGGATGTAAAAGTATAATAATTAAGTATGAAAAAATAGGACGTTTTAATAAGTTGATAAAAAATAATTTACTGAAGATAGAGAGGAATAGCCCTATGCGTTTAAGAAGAGATAATAGAGCGCCGGAATACTTAGCACAAGATGAAAAAGTTATTTCACAGCCAGAAAATTATAAAGGTAAATGGAATGAATGCTTTGGAAATAGTAACCCAATTCATGTAGAGTTTGGTTGTGGTAAAGGTGGGTTTATCACAGAATTAGCTAGAAGAAATCCAGATATTAATTATATTGCAGTAGAAAGAGCAGAAACAGTAATCTACAAGGCTTGTAAAAAAGCAAATGCAGCAGAAGAGGTACCTAGCAATTTAAGATTTCTCTTCTTTGATGTGAGTAACTGTAAAGAAATTTTTGAAGAAGGAGAAGTTGCACGTATTTATTTAAATTTCTCTGACCCATGGCCAAAGAAAAGACACGCGAATCGTCGCTTAACTTATAGAAGTTTCTTAGAGAAATATTCATTTGTTTTAGCAAAAGGTGGAGAAATTCACTTTAAAACAGATAATAAAGGGTTATTTGCATCATCTATTGAAGAGTTTTCTTTATGTCATTGGCAAATGAAGAATGTAACTTTAGACTTACACAATAGTGGCATGGAAGACAATATTATGACTGAGTATGAGAAGAAATTCTCTGAACTTGGCTTTACTATTAATCGTTTAGAAGCCGTTAATCCAAGAGTATAATATTTAGAGTAGAAAAAAGAGCAGTAGAATTTAAATTCTTAAATTCTACTGCTTTTTGCTTTACTAATATAATCGATTAATTGATTTTAGGCGTTTTTCTTTCTAATCGTTTTGCAATATACTCGTTGTAAAGTTTAAATAGGATGGCGAAAACGGGTACACATAAGAAGGAACCAACAATACCAAATAAACCACCACCAACAATAACTGCAAAGATTACCCAGATTCCATCAAGTCCTATAGAATCTCCTACAATCTTAGGGCAGATAAAGTTACCATCTATTTGTTGGAGTACGACAACGAAGACTAAATACCAAAGTGCTTTATCTGGAGCTGCCATTAATATAATGAAGAAACAAGGAACAGCACCAATGAATGGACCTAGAACAGGAATAATATTTGTGATTCCTGCGATAAAGCCAATCAAAATAGGATATGGGAATTTAAAGAGTGTTGCTCCAATAAAAGTAATAATACCAACAACAAGTGCATCTGTTAATTGCCCTACGATAAATCCTCTAAAGGTTTCATTAAATAAATCTAAAACATGTTCAAGATAAGAAATTGTTTTTTCGTTTGCAAAAGCTGTAACAGAATTTTTAATGAGTTTTCCAAGTTTTTCTTTACTTACTAAGAAATAAGCAGAGAGGATAAGGGTAAAAATACCATTGAAAATACCATTAGCTGTACCAGTTGCTACATTAATGATGGAAGGTAAAATACTATTAATAATTTGCATAACCTGTTGTTTGTAAGAAACAATTACATTTTGCAAATCATTCCAGAATGAGGTTGTCAGCTGAATTTTTTGGCCAAGTTGTGTGAAGAGTGCTTCAAGACTTGTATAGTAGCCAGAAAAGTTACTAATAAATTCATTCACACTATCAATAAGTTGAGGTACAAGAAGAGAGACACTTAGCACAATAATCAGTATAAATAAGATATAAGCAAGAATAATGGCTAAGGCTTTTTTCTTTCCAAAATACTTATCTTCCTTCTTTGCATGAAGCACATGATTTAAGATGTAGGTATAAGGAATATTAAGAAGATAGGCAAGTGCAAGTCCCCAGATAAATGGACTAATAAGTGCTAAAAATGTTGTAGTAAAGCTAGTCAAGGCATTAAAGTTAAGAAGGACAAAAAATAGTATTAGTCCGTAAGTAATAAGAAGCACAGGTTTTTTTATATTTTGCATAATACATCCTTTCCAATAGTTTATTTCTATAAAGTAATCATACTATTTACAGTAGTTTAGAACAAGTTTATTATTTTTATGTAATAGAAAAATAAAGAAAAGATAAAGTAATGCTTATAAGAACATTAAAAAGACTAGTGTATAAATTAGAGGGTGTGCATATAATAGAGCACAAGAGAAATACTAAACTAAGGATATGATATTGCATTAATAGCAAACTTATAATAAACTAACCATAGGTTAACTTTTAGAAAATTTTTAGTGTTAATCAAATATAGATATATAAGGAGGATGCACAAATGGCATTTAAATTTACAGATAGCAACTTTGAAGAAGAAGCATTAAAATCATCTACTCCAGTAGTAGTAGACTTTTATGCAGATTGGTGTGGACCATGTAAAATGATGTCTCCAGTAATCGATGAACTAGCAGGAGACTATGAAGGGAAAGTTAAAATTGGTAAAGTTAATACTGATGAAAATAGAGGAGTTGCCTCTAAGTATAATGTCATGAGTATCCCAACTATTCTTTTCATTAAAGATGGTCAAATAGTAGATCAAGTAGTAGGTGCAGTACCTAAAACTGTATTAGAACAAAAAATCAATAATATGCTTTAATAAACGAAAAGGTGCCCCTATTAGGAGCACCTTTTTAGTATTACTTATTATTTTTTTGTCCTTTTTTTAGTTTAGGCTTAGTTTGCTTAGTATATTTAGTTTCAGTATCGTTAGAAGTAATAGCTGGTTCAAAAAGGGTATGAGGAATATTGCGTTCTGTTAAAGTTCGGTCTACCCAGCGTGTGATGTTGTTAAGAATCACAGCAACAATAGGAGAAGCAAAGAACATACCTAGAGGTCCCCAAAGTGCACCACCAACAATGATACCTGAAATAATCCAAAATGGACTAAGACCGATAGAATCACCTAGAATCTTAGGACCAAGGACTAAACCATCGAATTGTTGTAATAGGAAAATAAAGATTGCTACAAATACAGCAGGCATAAAGCCTGTAAATAGCGTGATAACAACTGCTGGGATAGCACCTAAAAATGGACCAAAATAAGGAATCATATTCAAGACACCTACGATAAATGATAGTAATAAGGCGTAAGGGTTATCCAGTATAGAAAGTCCTATAAAGCAAATCACACCAATGATAGAGGAGTCTATAAATTTGCCAACAAAGAATTGAATAAAGATTTCATTGCCTTCAGCAAAGATAGCAATAATTTTTTCTGCTCGTTCTTTTTTTAGTAAGGAAAACATAAGGCGCTTAATACCTAAAGAGAAATCTTCTTTTTGAGTCAGCATATAAAAAGCAATAACAAGTCCCATGACTAAATTATATAATGAAGACGTAATAGATAAGGTACTATTCATAACGCTTGCTATAATATTATTGATTAGGTCCTTATTAAAGAGTTTTTCAGGGTCAATCATATCAAAAAGTTGAGCAGTATCTAAAGTGTATGGAAACATAGAGATATTTGAATTGACGTGCTTCTCAAATGCTGCGATTTGTTCTTTTAAGTTCTCCAGATATTTAGGCATAACGTTAACTAAATCCATGATGTTCTTAGAAATTTGAGGAATAAGATATCGAATCATCAAGACAATGGTACCAAGAATACAAACATATACAGTCATAATAGCAATACTACGAATGGCCTTTTTCTGTTTTGTTGTAGAAGGTTTAAACCATTTTAAGAAATAACGCTCAAAGAAAATCATAATTGGATTAAATAGATAAGCGATTAGTAACCCATAAAGAATAGGCAAGATGACTCTAATAGATCTTCTAAAGAATGCTATAATTGAAGGTGCAATATTATCTGTGTTGGAGGAAATGCGGTAAAACAGAATAGTAACTACAGCAACAAAAATAGCGTATAGAGAAATTTTAAAATAAGGATTATCTTTCCAAAAGCTCTTCATTTATACACCTCCAGTATTAATATATTCTATTTTATCATAACCCTAGTTTTAAAAGAACAAATAAAGAAATAAAAAGTTTAAAGAAATAGTTGACATATGCAAAGAGTTTAGCTATAATAGATTTTGTCCTTGAGGGAAAGCCGATAGGAAATGAAATATGCGGGAATGCTGGAATTGGCAGACAGGCTAGACTAAGGATCTAGTGATTGTATGATCGTGAGGGTTCAAGTCCCTTTTCCCGCATCACAGAAGGAAAGTCCGAAGCGCTTCTTTAAGTAGAAGTAGTTTCGGACTTTTTGCTATATATATAAATATAGCTACAGGAAGTTGAAGAAATTGGGCTATAATAGTAAAGGCAATGATGATTATAAAATAACACAATAAGATTTAATTTGTAGGAGTATGCGAAAGATGAATGACAGGTTAAATGAAAATAATGAGTTAGTATTTGAAGAAACAGTATATGATATGGATGGTTTAATTCGTCTTGTAGATAGTGAAGAAACAGCTATGGTATTTATGTATTATGATGAGGAAGATGATAAATACTATAGAAATCGCTATGACGTTTTAGAATGTGAAAGAGGTATTAATAACATCTTAGCAAGAACAGAACGTTATCTAGAACAAGATGAAACAAATGGACTTTTTATTGCTTATGCAGCAGCTCATGAGGGGAGAGTCTCTCTTTTGGATGGGAGCATTGCTAAAGAAGAGGATCTTAATCTAGGAGAATTAGAATTAGGACCAGGATTAGTATATGGTATGCTTATTCGTAAACAAGAAGAGATGTATCTTTTTAGTGAAGTCCTTTATCATGATGGAGGCGAAATAAGTGGTTCATGGGCTACAGTGATTGAAGATGCAGGCGTACTTACACCTGTACTTCAGAAACTAATTATGCAGTTCGCAGATTAATGGAAGCATAAACAGTTCAATTGAGAATGTATAAAATAGAAGTATATGGGTAGCTCATAAAATGAAAGTAATTAGAAAAAGGTAGTACAATAAGATAAAGTTGTACTACCTTTTTTGTGTGTAGGTAGAAAGTTTCTATGGAAGAATTTTTGAAGAAATCGAAGGAAAATTATTTAGAAAAATCATTTTTAGCTAATAAAGAAATATTAAATGTAGAGATATGAAGTGATAAATGTCTGTATATCTATTATATTTTAAAGGGTTATATGGGACTAATACACAGAATATAATAAAAATAAATTTAAAAAAATGTGAATTGTTAAATAAAAATATGAAATAAAAAAATAATTTGCCTGCATACATTTACATGTAAACATAAATCTTGTATCATATAGGTAGATAAAATGCAAGAAAACTAAATGGATAATTTATTTGTATGAAACATACCAAAAAATAAAAAAATAAATAAATGAAATGGAGTGGATAAAATGGAAATTTTGGATAGAATGAATTTACCAAAAGATGTTGAAGCTTTACTTCAGAGTCAGGAAAAAGTAATTATTCCTAAATCAAGAGAGGAATTATTTGAGTTATCACTTGGTGAAAAATTCCAAAAGAAGTTTCAGGTTGCTTATAATGTAAAAGGCAAAGGTCCGGTTGTAGAAGCTGAAGTTGTTAGATGTAAGAATGGTATCTCTGTAAACTATATGGATATGTATATGAGAAGACGTGATCCTAACTGTATGGTAATTGGAGATGATAAGCCAACTGATAAAAGAACTTATAAAGAAAGTTTTGGTGTTGAATTCGAAGGGGTAAGACAAGAGACTTTTGATTGGCTTAAAGAGCAAGAACTCATCATGCTTCCTTTCTATGCAGGTGGTAGCAAAATGGGTTATGAAGCGATTATGATTGGTCCTAAAAATGCAGCATTCTTTGCAACAGCATTAGCGGATCTTCAAGCATTTATTCCAGCAGAAGATATAAGAGAAGGATTTACTCCTAGAGCAATTGTTTATGTCGCACCACCATTTAGACATACTCATTTTTCAGGTAAACAAGTAGTAGTACATAATCGTATGGACCACTTACATGAAGTTTTTTCATATAATCTTTATCCAGGCCCAAGTGCTAAAAAAGGTATCTATAGCGTATTACTTGATATCGGAGAGCAAGAAGGCTGGGTAACATTACATGCTTCAACTGTAAAAGTAATTACACCTTATGAAAATGTCCTTACTATTATGCACGAAGGTGCTAGCGGCGGTGGTAAGAGTGAGATGGCTGAACAAATGCATAGAGATGAAGAAGGTCGTGTCCATCTTGCAACGAATACAGTAACAGGAGATGTAAGCTATTTAAATATAAATGCAAAATGTGAACTTAGAGCAGTAACAGATGATATGGCTATGTGTCCAAGAAGCATTCAAAATGATAGCAAAAAACTGAGGGTTATTGATGGAGAAGAGGGATGGTTCCTTCGCGTTAACCATATTACAGAATATGGAACAGACCCATATTATGAAAAATTATGTACGCATCCAAAAGCACCACTTGTATTCTTAAATATGGATGCAACACCAGATTCAACTTGCTTAATTTGGGAGCACATTACAGATGAGGAACTTGGAAAACCATGCCCAAATCCACGTGTTATTATGCCTAGAACTTTTGTTCCTAATGTAGAAGAAGGTGTAGCAGAAGTAGATATTCGTAGTTTTGGTGTACGTGCACCAATTTGTACAAAAGAGGAGCCAACTTATGGTATTATGGGTATGTTCCATATTTTACCACCTGCACTTGGTTGGTTATGGCGTTTAGTAGCACCAAGAGGACATGCAAATCCAAGTATTTTAGATACTGATGGTGGTATGAAGAGTGAAGGTGTTGGTTCATATTGGCCATTTGCAACAGGTAGAAGAGTAGACCAAGCCAATCTTTTACTTGAACAAATTCTAGCTACTCCAGATACAAGATTCATTCTTATTCCAAATCAACACATAGGTGCCTATGAAGTAGGCTTTATGTCTCAATGGATTGCACGTGACTACCTTGCAAGACGTGGCTCAGTTCAATTTAGGAGAGAACAACTTGTAGAATCAAGATGCCCACTTCTTGGTTACTCACTTGAAAGTTTAAGAGTAGATGGAATCAATCTACCTAAAGTATTACTTCGTACAGAATTACAGCCAGAAGTAGGCAAAGAAGGTTATGATAAGGGTGCAGAAATTTTAAATCACTTCTTCAAGGAAGAACTTAAAAAATATTTATCACCAGATTTAAATCCACTTGGAAGACAAATTATCGAGTGCTGTTTAAATGATGGTAGCATTGAAGATTATGTGAAATTAATACCTATTAAATTTTAGGTAATAAAATATTCATAAAACGATATTTATTAACAATTTATTTACAAATAGGACTTAAAATCGACAACAATAGGTGATAATATATTACATGAACGGAACAGTAATCAATATTGATTACATATGGAAGTAATGTTACTTTATTCCCCTAAACTCGAAACTCCCCTAAACACATATAAAGTAGCATTATTTATCCAAATAGCAAACCCTTACAAAACTCTATTTTTTACACCATATCCCCCAATATGGTGTATTTTTTTGTCTAAAAAAGAAGAGATGATCTTAAAAAGAATTTAAGAATCTTGGATTTTTATAATATTTTAGTGTAAGTGAGTAGCACTATTGCTAATCATATTGTATATGGCTATACTCAATAAATGAGTATAGCCTTTTTATATGTAACAATTGGATAAAGAGCTGATAAATTAAATTTTATTAAACGTACATATTTTAACACTATAATGATTGCAAAGTAACTCATACGGGTATATTTTAGAAGTACAAGATGATAAAGGGAGGGAAAAAGATGTTAGAAGATAAAATTGAAGTTTGGTATAAACGTAGTGGACGGAAAATTGCTATATTTTTGGTGATTATTTTTATTGCTTACATGGCATTAAGACTTAACATCCTAGGGCTATTTGCACCTTTTATTATTGCATGGTTATTTGCAACCTTATTAAATCCAGTTGTTTCTTGGTTTTCTAAGAGGTTGTTAATACCAAGAGGTATTGGAACGATTTTAAGTATGCTTTCTATACTAAGCGGACTACTAAGTATTATCGCGTTAATTATTAAGAAGCTATGGGAACAAATGATTAATTTTGCGAGTACGTTGCCGACTCTTACAGATGAGATTATTATCCAAATAAATAATATAGAAGAAAAACTAGGTAATAAGATTCACCTTTTACCAGGAGGTGGAGGAATTATGGATCTTGATACTTTAATTGAACAGGTACTTAATAATATAAGCTCCTTTCTTACTTCAGTTATTCCGACAATTTATGATGCGATCTCTAAGGTACCGGATATTGTTCTATTCATTGTAGTGATGTTATTAGCTACCTTCTTTATGACAAAGGATTATTATCGCATTAAAGACTTTGTAAAAGCACAATTTTCTGATACTATAGTAGATAGAATTGTTATTATGCAACGAGGAATGCTTGGAGCACTTGGAGGTTATATTCGTACGCAAGTTATTCTGATGAGTATGACTTTTATGATATGCTTAATAGGGTTATTTATTTTTGGCGTAGATTATGCGTTATTATTAAGTGTCATTATTGGCTTTGTTGATGCACTACCTGTGTTTGGAAGTGGTACTATTTTGATTCCTTGGGCAATCTATAATGTTTTAATAGGGAATTTTACTTTAGCAGTAGGGCTTATATGTATATATGGCGTTATCTTTGTCACAAGACAAATTATGGAGCCTAAAATTTTATCTACACAGATAGGTATTTATGCACTCGTTACATTAATGGCAGTTTATATTGGCTATAAATCAATAGGGGTATTAGGGATGATTTTAGGCCCGATTGTAGTCGTGACTTTTCAAATGCTACAGAATGTAGGGGTATTACCACAATTTAAGCCTATAAATAAATCAGAGCAAAAGAAAGCTTTTAATGAGAAATGTTCAGATGGCAGTAATAGCTGATGCAGTAAAAAATAGGCATGGAAGCAAACGACATTTTACCAGAAGAGATTTATTTGTCGTATTGCTTCTATGCTTTTAGCTATTAATATGGGTCATCATGTTAGCAGACACAAGAGCATATGCTTATAGGAAGGAGATGATAGACAAAAAAGTGCAGTTACCTTTATTGAGAGATGAAGCAAAAAACCTAATGTCCGGGTCCAGCAGCTAAGATAGGTGGAGTAGTACTTAGAAATGAATATGTTAAGATAAAATAAGGATATAAATAATAAGATAAGGAAGGTATATGATGGAAGAACAGAAACAATACCATCAAAATAATGAGTATAAATCTCCACAGAAACCACCTAAAGAACCTATGCGCTCAAGTGTAGTAATTGTGTGTGTCATTTGTGGTTGTTTTATGTTTTTAGGATTTTGGTATATTTTATTTAGTCAATTTTTTGGTAACCTATTTGGTGCCATCGTTTCTAACACAAATGGGGATTATTCAAATGCTTATGTGATAGGTGATACAATTGATGTATTACATATAGAAGGAACGATTCAAGAAGGCAGTTCTACCTATCAGCATAATTGGACGCTTAATAAGATTAATGCCTTAATGAATAGTGATTCTAATAAAGGGATTTTCTTATATATTAATTCACCAGGCGGCGGAGTATATGAATCGGATGAACTTTATTTAAAACTTAAAGAATATAAAGCAGTAACAGGAAGGCCTGTTTATGCTTATATGGCACAAACAGCTGCATCTGGTGCTGTATATGTAAGTATGGCAGCAGACAAAATCTATGCAAGTCGTATGACCATGACAGGTTCTATTGGTGTTATCACATCTGTAACAGATACAACAGGGCTTCAAGAGCTAATTGGTATTAAGCAAGATAAGATTACCTCAGGTGTTAATAAATCCATGGGTAATCCATTAACAGATGAACAAAGAGCCATATTCCAAAGTATAGTAGACGAATACTATGACATTTTTGTTGGTGTTGTGGCGGAAAATAGAAATCTTGATTTAGACAAAGTATATGAGTTAGCAGATGGGAGAGTCTATTCACCTGTTCAAGCTAAAGAACTTGGATTAATTGATGAAATTGGAACTTATGAAGAGGCAGTAGATGATATGATCACTACATATAATTTACAAGACGCCACATTTTATGAGCAAACACCTCCTGTAAGTTTTATGGATGAACTTTTATCAAGTGTATCAGTAAAACTAGATAGTAGCAAAGCACTAGAAAAATTCGATCAGATTACAGGACATATCGAAAAACATCAGGCCCCTACGTTTATGTATTATATGCAATAAATATAAAGAAGAAAAATACTATGAATGTGCAATGAACTTACATTCATAGTATTTTTTTATGGAAAAATTGTATATAGGCTTAAGATGATATGTATTTTATAAAGAGGAGAAAAAGTAATATAGCAAGATGATAGAAGAATATGGCATGAAAATAAAGAGAAATAAATATACTATGGTAAAGAAGGAGAAATAATTCCAAAATGTAGAGCTAAGGGGGAGGAGAATAAGATGGCTTTTTTTAGAGAAGGAAGAAAATTAAATTATGCAGAAGTAGTTGAAACACTAAGCCTATTAATTAAACAAAATATTTTAACCCAGCTAGAAGCAGAAGAAGTTTATAATCTTTTCCTTAAACTATTTAGCTTTACTGAAGGTATTGTAGAGCACTATTTAGAAGCAACTGGTTATAGAGTCGTTCATTCAAAACAAATTTTTCTAACTGCAGCTAAGATTAAATTAGTATCTGATGAAGCAGTATGGAATAAGGCAATACAAGTAAAGAATGATATTGAAGCAGGTAAGTATCCTTCGGCAGGCAAAGAAATGCTTGTAGCATTTATAAGTGAGCCTTATTATCAGGCAATGAAAGTATTAGAAGTAAATCTTGAAAGTAAATAAAAGTAAGATAAAAAACTCACTAGATTAGAATTAATCTAGTGAGTAAAATAATCTTTTTTATTGATTTTGAAGATTAGTAGATAATTGTTCTATTGTATTAATAATATTACCACTTAGTGCATTTAATAGAACAGGGTTGTCACTAATTTTATCTATTGTCCATACATTATCCTTTTTGGTTAGAGTGATTGTAACATCACTTACAAAGGTTTTTTCACTTGATTCAATTTCATTAACAATAACTTCTTCAGCTTGTTTAATGACATCATCACTGGTAGCACCATCAAAAGTCATTTCTAAATCTGTTTTGATATAGTCAAGAACCGTTGATTCAAAGGATTTACCTAAATCATAGGCTGTAATAGTAGCTGTAACGCTAGCCTTGTTAGAATCATTAGGATTTATAGTAGTTTCATGTATGGTATAAGAGAAATCTGACATTTTACTAAAGAGTTTATTAGCAACTGAGGGAGAAATGTCTTCAATTTGATTTCTAAAGTTAGCCATATTGTCTAAGTTTTCGGCATAGTAAGTTTTGGCACTGGTATATTTTTGTTGTTGCAAAGCTTGTAAAAAATTCGATGCAACTTTTTCTGGACTATCTACTTGATTTTGATTACAACCTACAAAGAGCATCATAAGTAAACTAAAAAAAATGATAGAAATAACTGACTTTTTCATAAAAATCTCCTTTTACTCCTTTACTTTATCTTAATATTTACCGAAAGGGAGAAAGTTATGAATGTAAATGGAAATTTAAAATACATAGATTTAATAAAAGTTTAATAACCTCACCGAAGGAGTGTGAATTCGGTGAGGTTATTTATGGGTAATGATTAATTTTGCATATTGATAAAAGGGATAGGGTATTTATTATTTACCGTAGTAAGCTTTTTTGTAAAGCTCAGCAAGTTCAGTTACTTTTGGTAATCTTGGGTTAGCAGTTGTACATTGATCTTCGAATGCTTTGTAAGCTAGATCATCTATAGAAGCAAGGTAAGTTTTTTCATCAATACCAAGTTCTTTAATTGTAAGTGGAATGTTGAGTTCTTTCATTAAATTTCTAACTGCATTAGCAAGAGATTTAACACCTTCTTCTGGAGTAGAAGCTGGAAGACCTAGAGCTTTAGCGATTTCTTGGTATTTTTGTGGTGCAATATATTTTTCATATTTAGGGAAGACAACAAATTTACTTGGGTTAGTAGATCCATTATATTCGATAACATGAGGTAATAAAATTGCATTTGCACGACCATGAACAATGTGGAACTCGCCACCAAGTTTATGAGCTAGTGAGTGATTGATACCAAGAAAAGCATTGGTAAATGCCATACCAGCAATAGTTGAAGCATTGTGCATTTTTTCTCTAGCTATTGGATCTTTTGCACCATTTTTATATGAACGTGGAAGATATTCAAATACAAGTTGAATTGCTTTGATTGCAAGTGCATCAGTGTAATCAGAAGCTAAGATAGAAACATATGCTTCGATAGCATGAGTTAATACATCAAGACCAGTATCTGCTGTTGGAACTGGAGGAACGCTCATTACAAAGTCTGGGTCAATAATAGCAACATTTGGGGTTAATTCATAGTCAGCAAGAGGGTATTTCATATTGTTTGCTTTATCAGAGATAACAGCAAATGAAGTTACTTCTGAACCTGTTCCTGAAGTAGTAGGAATAGACACCATTTGTGCTTTATTACCAAGTTTAGGGAATTTATAAACACGCTTTCTAATATCTGCGAATTTTTGTGCCATAGCAATGAAATCTGCTTCTGGTTGTTCATAGAATAACCACATCCCTTTAGCAGCATCAAGAGCTGAACCACCACCAAGAGCAACTATTGCATCTGGTTTAAATGAATTCATCATTTCTGTACCGCGGCGAACTGTCGTTAAATCTGGATCTGGCTCTACATCACTAAAGATTTCGATAGTAGGGCGGTTTGGATTTTTATTTAATTGGTAAGTTAATTTATCAACATAACCAAGCTTAACCATCATTGGGTCTGTTACGATTAAAACTCGAGAGATATTTGGCATTTTTGAAAGGTATGCTACAGAACCTGCCTCAAAGTAGATTTTTTCTGGAATTTTAAACCATTGCATATTCACTTTACGTTTAGCCACTTTCTTTGTATTAATTAGATTTGATGTTGTTACATTTTGAGTTGTTGAGTTAGAACCGTATGAACCACATCCAAGAGTAAGTGATGGTGTTATAGAGTTATAGATATCACCGATTGCCCCATGAGTTGATGGTGAGTTTACAACAACACGACCTGTTTTAAGGCGTTTACCAAATTCATTAATCACATCATTATTGGTAGAGTGAACAGATGAAGTATGACCAAGACCACCCATTTCAACCATGATTTCAGCTTTACGGATACCATCTTCTACGTCTTTAGCCTTAACAATTGCTAATACTGGAGAAAGCTTTTCTCTTGAAAGTGGGTACTCAGGACCAACACCTTCGATTTCACAACAAAGAATTTTAGTTTCTTTAGGAATAGTGATACCTGCCATTGCAGCAATCTCATATGGATATTTACCAACGATAGCGGCATTAACCATACCCTTTTCAAGATTAATAACAACTGGTTCGATTTTTTTCACTTCTTCTTTAGTAGCGAAGTAGCAACCTTGTGCTTTCATTAATTGAAGAACTTTATCATATACAGGTGCTTCGATAATAGCAGCTTGCTCAGAAGCACAAATCATACCATTGTCAAAAGATTTACTAACAATAATATCATTAACGGCTCTTTCGAGTACAGCTGTTTTTTCGATGAAGGCTGGAACGTTACCAGGACCAACCCCAAGTGCTGGTTTACCAGTTGAGTATGCCGCACGAACCATGCCTGAACCACCAGTTGCAAGGACCATAGCTACTTTTGGATGATTCATAAGTGCATTAGTTGCTTCAATAGATGGGTGTTCAATCCACTGAACACAGTTTTCAGGAGCACCTGCTTTAATAGCGGCATCTCTTACGATACGAGCAGCTTCAGCTGAACAGTTTTGAGCTGATGGATGGAAACCAAAGATAATTGGGTTACGAGATTTAAGAGCGATAATTGATTTAAACATTGTTGTTGAAGTTGGGTTTGTTACAGGTGTAACACCAGCAACAACACCCACTGGTTCAGCGACAATCATGTATGCGTCATCTTCGTTATCTTCAATAATACCTACAGTTTTTTCATGTTTAATACTATGATAGATATACTCAGTAGAGAAAATATTTTTAGTTACTTTATCTTCAAAAATACCACGACCTGTTTCTTCAACAGCCATACGTGCAAGGTGCATTTGATTAGAAAGACCAGCTA
>JAHLFQ010000026.1 GCA_018883705.1 Candidatus Cellulosilyticum pullistercoris | reverse complement strand
ACATGGGTAGATGGATTTAGTGAACAAGCTACAGCTGATGCACTTCAACGCTTAAAAGATGCTTATGCTGAAGGTCTAATCGACATGGAAGTAACAACAAACAAAACTTCTTCATGCCGTGACAAATACTATGCTGGTCAAGTAGGTGCATTCACATACTGGGCTGGTAAATGGTCAGCTACTATTGATGAAAACGTAAAACAAGTTAATCCAAATGGTAGCATCGTTGGAATCGCACCAATCAAAGAGTTAGGTCAATATGTAGAAAGACAATCTCCAGTAATTGCTATTACAAATAAATGTGAAAATCCTGCTGGTGTCTTCAAATACTTATTTGAAGTTATGGTAGATGGTGATAAAGGTCAAATGATCTTTAACTATGGTGCTGAAGGTACTCACTACACAATGGATAATGGAAAAATGACTCAACTTCCAGACCCAGAAGTTCCAACAAGCTCATTCACAAATATCTTTGTTGACCCACTTATTGGTATTTCTACATGGACTAATGGGGATCCAATGGCTGACTCAAGAAATCCATTAGTTCAAACAACTAACGATATCTTTATGCAAAACTCTAAAGTTGCTCCTGTTATTGTTAGCAATGATGTAAAATCTAACTACGCTCCTACATTACTTGATATTCGTACAGTAATTGTTACTGACGTTGTAACAGGTGATATGACTGTAGAAGAAGGTATGGCAAGTTACAAAGAACAAACTAGTTCTATGGTAGATGAAATTCTTGCTTCTCTTAACTAATTATTACTTAATGTCTTAAATGAATTTCTAGGATTACAAAGAGACTATCCTATTTTCATAATTATTTAGGATAGTCTCTTTAATATAGTATGTTTAATATGTTATTGTTTTCAGAAAGGACGGATAAACTCTATGACTACAGGCGTTAAACCAGCAAAGAAGCCTTTAAAGACCCGAATTTATACATACAGATGGTTTTATCTTATGATTCTCCCTGTATTTATTTTTGCTCTTTTATTTAATTACTATCCACTATTAGGCATTCGCTTTGCCTTCTATAATTACACACCATTTAAAGGTCCTGATTTCTGTGGATTTGACAACTTTTCTAAGTTACTTGCAAATGCTCAATTCTGGACAGCTTTCAAAAACACTTGGATTTTAAGTTTAGGTAACTTAATTTTTACGACATCTGCTGCCGTAATTCTATCATTACTTTTAAACGAAATTAAAAATCTTAAGGCTAAGAAGTTTATGCAAACACTTATCTACGTTCCTCACTTCTTATCTTGGGTTGTAGTTGCATCTATCTTCGCTATTATTCTTTCACCACAAAACGGTTTCTTCAATGAAATCCTTGTAAGACTTGGAATCATTGATTCTCCTATTTACTTTATGGCTGAAAGCAAAGCTTGGCGTGCAGTATTCTTCATCATTAATATTTGGAAAGAAACAGGTTGGGGTACTGTAATTTATCTTGCTACTTTATCTGGTATCAATCCTGAACTCTATGAAGCAGCTAGAATGGATGGTGCTACTCGTCTCCAACAAATGAGATATGTTACAATGCCAGCTTTATCTAATACTATCGTAATCGTTGTTATTCTTAACTTAGCTAAGATTATGAACATCTTTGAATCTGTACTTGTACTTTATAGTCCAAAAGTATACACTGTTGCTGACGTATTACAAACATACGTATATCGTCAAACATTAACTACACAAGTACCAAACTTCGGTTACTCAACAGCTGTAGGTCTCTTTAGATCACTTATTGGTTGTGCTCTTGTATTAATCTGTAATCAATTAAGTAAAAAAGTACGCGGACGCGGAATTATATAGGGAGGGAGAAAATAAAATGAAAACTAATACAAAAACAGCTACATACAAAGAACCTAAAAAACCATTTCAATTCGACCTCTTTGTATTATTAAACAGTTTATTCTTTATCTGCTTAGGTGTCATTATTATTGTCCCAATTTTAAAGATTCTTGTAGACTCAGTTGATGCTAAAGCAGCTTATGGTATTAACTTATGGCCTAATGAATTTTCAGTTAGTGGATATAAAGTTATCCTTTCAACTGCAGCTTTATATAGACCATTCTTCATCTCTTGTTTAACAACTGTACTTGGTACATTCTTTGGATTAACCCTTAGTACATTAGGTGCTTACGTTCTTATCCAATTTGAAATGCCAGGTCGTACATTATTCAGCTACATGTTATTATTCACAATGATTTTCCAAGCTGGTATGGTTCCTACATATTTAGCTTTCAAAAACTTAGGTTTAACCAATACTATTTGGGCAGTTGTTTTACCTGGTAGTATCAACGTTTATAACTTAATTCTTATGAGAAACTTCTTTGAAGGTATTCCTCAAAGTTTATTTGAATCAGCAGAGATCGATGGTTGTACACCACTTGGAACTTTCGGAAGAATTGTATTACCACTTTCAAAAGCAGCTCTTGCTTCTGTAGGGTTAATGTTCGCAGTTTACTTCTGGAACCAATATACAAACTTCACACTTTACATTACTGATGCAAGTTTACAAAACTTCCAAGTTAAACTTCGTTCTATCATCCTTGATGACCAAAGTTTAGCAGCTGCATCAGCAGCAGGTATTTTCCAAACTACAGTTAAAAATGCAGCTATTATTGTAGTAATGGCTCCATTCTTAATCATCTACCCATTCTTACAAAAATACTTCGTAACAGGTATTAACATGGGTGCTGTAAAAGAATAATTGACACTTGACTGACACAATATTACTTACGCAAAATAAACGAATCCCCTTATTCTTTAAGGGGATCACGTAAGTAGTAATTATAAATTTTAAGTTATGGTCGTTATTAACTTAACTACAAAAAAGAAGGTCTTAACCATGGTAAGTTCATGTAAAGCATTACCTATTAGCTTAGATAATACTTTAAGATAATAACTTACTTTAGCTAAGGCCTTCTTTGTATTTAGTATAATATTTGTTCCCTATATTTTGTACTGATTCTATAATAATGTATCCTTTAAGTTTTACTTTAAGTTAAATTAAAGGAATACATATTTAAAGTATTCATCTATTAAATAGGATACAATATATCATATAGAATTTTGTTCCCTGCTTATATCATGCTCTTTTTTAACGTTCCCTAATAGAGCTAGCATTTTTTAAGTTAAAGTATACAAAAAAAGCAGATGATATTAATCATCTGCTTTTTGTACGTGTCCACAGGGATTCGAACCCCGGACCCACGCCTTAGAAGGGCGTTGCTCTATCCAGCTGAGCTATGGACACATATAAGAGCGGGTGATGGGAATCGAACCCACGTAGTCAGCTTGGAAGGCTGAAGTTCTACCATTGAACTACACCCGCAAAGATGAGCCACCCGGGAATCGAACCCGGGACAACTTGATTAAAAGTCAAGTGCTCTACCGACTGAGCTAGTGACCCATATGTCTATACTCTTTGCTTTCGACCTGTATTATATTACACTAAAACTTCTTGAATATCAACTGTTTTTTTATAGTTTTTTTATTTTATATCAAAAAATATTCATTACTACCCTATTATTTCCATATTTATTCTTAACAAAGGAGTATTTTTCATCTGATTATTCGCTCCTTAATGATGTACTATAAGTTAGGCGTACCCTTCGTATATTAAATAAAAAGTAGCATATTTTAAATATGCTACTTTTTGTTTATTTACTTTCCGCAACATTTTTTGTACTTTTTCCCACTCCCACATGGACATGGTGCATTACGCCCAATATCTAATACTTTAACTTTCTGACCTGTCTTGTCATCAAAAGTATGAGGACTTAATTCTTGAGCTGTAAACCCTTTGTTAATCCACTTTCTTGTGACGTTAATAACTGGAGAAATATGTTTAATCATCTCATTGATATCTGCTAAACTTTTAAACTCTATTCCGAGGTTTACTAATTCCTCTAAAATAAGTTCCATTGTTTTCCCTGTTTTATCACAGTCTACTTTTGAGATCATAGTAACTGCAATAATAGCTTCTTCAATGACTGCTTCATCTTTTAGATATTTCGCTCTAATATGTGATTTTAGCTTTTCTACTTGTAAGCTTGGTTCATAGTAAACTTCATCATTTACTTTTTCTAAAAGTTCTTTACTTGGGATAAAGTAATCTCTCTCAACAGTTGCCCCTAAAAAATCTTTAAAATTGTTTTTATCTAAAGCATAAATCGTTTCTTCAACAATATAGTTATCCATAATCTTACTTTGACAAACAAGTCTCATATCATTTTTAACCATATTCGTAATCTCTACTTCATTTGTTTCAGGTGTATAGTATTTATTAAATAATGTTACTGCCCAACTTACTTCAACCACTCCGTAAAGATTAAGAATACTAATGATAAATTCTCTAAGCATACTATTTCGTTTAATCTTTGGTAATACTTGTGCCATATCTATTTTTTCATAAGCTTCTTTTATAATAGATGGTACACGTAATCTAGACTCTTTTTTATCCTCAACAAATTGTACCAGTTCAAGTTCCATAAGATTATAGTACGCGTCAAGGCTTTCATTTGCTTCAACTATTTTGTCTTGGCTTAATAATGCTTCAAATCGCTTAATGTCCGCTTCATCAACCATAGGTAAGATTTCTGGCATTTTATTCGGAATGGCTTCAAGTAGTGCTTCAACTAATTCCGCTTTTTTTAATTTGTAGGCACCCTTTACTCCGTATAATTTAGCAATTTGCTCTAATTCTTTTTTTCCGTATGCTAATTCCATAAACTTCTCCTCTTATGACCTAATTCAATAATTTTCCCAAAGTA
>JAHLFQ010000025.1 GCA_018883705.1 Candidatus Cellulosilyticum pullistercoris | reverse complement strand
AAGTCACATGTACCACTTATTACAAATCTAGGTAAGCAATATGATACACTTGATGCTGCACAAAAACAGTTTATTAACTATGAGTTACGCGCCACGAAGCTTTATCATTATCTAACTCATCAACCTCAACTTTTTAATCAAGATTTCACACAACCTTTTATTTTAATTTAATATAAAAAATGCCTTCCTAAAGTATAGGTTTAGGAAGGTGTTTTTTATATTGAGTTATTTTTACTGTTTTACTTTCATATAATGACATAGATATGGACAAACTAAGGAGGTTTCTATGAAAAAAAAAATGTTACTTACTTTTATAATCATTCTGCTTATGCTTCTACTACTTCTATTCCCTAATCTTTGCTTACAATCTGCTCAAAATGGACTATTACTTTGGTTTAATAAAGTACTTCCTTCTTTACTACCCTTTATGATTTTCATTAATATTCTCGTACCATTAGATGGTCTTAGAAAACTTATTGCCTTTAGCTCTCCACTTTCTAAAAAGCTTTGGCACCTGCCTGGCTATAGTTTCTTTGCCTTTATCATGGGACTTATTGCGGGCTATCCAATGGGTGCTAAAATTGTAAAAAATCTATACATGGATCATAAACTCACTAAGGAGGAGGCAGAGCTTACACTTTGCTTTTCAAATAATTGTGGCCCCTTATTTATCGTCGGTACAATTGGTACTGCCATGCTTTCCTGTACAAGCATAGGTTATTTTTTATTCTTTATTCACTTACTATCAGCACTCGCTATGAGTATCCTTACTACTCGCAATCACACCCTATATTCTTCTAGAAATAAGGCACCTTATGCTTCTAATACTAGTCCTTCCTTCTCTTATCTTCTCAATCAAGGTGTCATGAATGCTATGGAAACCATTGTTTGTGTTGGAGGCTATATCATCTTATTTTCTGTCATTACAGCTCTACTTACTCAAACACCACTTGCTAACACGCTCATTAATCTTGCCTTCTCTTCCCCTGTAGTTAGCACTCTTTTTAAAGGTGTTTTCTCTGGTTTTCTTGAGCTCTCAAACGGTTCTCATATACTCAGCTTAGTTACACCTTTTTCTGTTTATACCCTTGCGTTAATTGCTGCAATTATTGGATTTGGTGGTTTATGCGTTTATTTTCAAACATTATATGTCCTAGAAGGTTGTTCCCTTAGTACAAAAACTTATTTCATTTCTAAATGCTTACAGGGTTTACTAAGCTTTAGTTTTACCTTAATTATTTATCCATTTTACGCCTTGTATACCTATGGAACATCCTTAACACTTTCTTCTTCCACTCTCCTACAAGGACTTCTCATGTTATGTCTATGCCTTCTTATCGGATACTTTACCTTTACTCCTCGCACGCCTCTACATCATTCTGCATAACCTAACTTCTATTATAACGGTTCATTAGCTTTAACTCACCTATTTTACATAGAAAAAGTGCTATTATACAATCTGCATTGCATAATAGCACTTTTTCCTTTTATCATTATAATTACTTACGTAATTTATTTAATTCATCTAATAAGGCATCATTAAGAACTTTAATATATGTTCCTTTCATACCTAAAGATCTTGATTCAATAACCCCTGCACTTTCGAATTTACGTAAAGCATTAACAATTACTGAACGTGTAATACCTACTTTATCAGCAATCTTACTTGCAATAAGAAGACCTTCTGTTCCATCAAGTTTTTCAAAGATATGGAAGATTGCTTCAAGTTCAGAGTAAGATAATGTTGCGATTGCAGATTTTACAACAGCAATTTTACGTTCTTCTTCATCGCTTTCATCTTTTAATGATGTTAAAATTTCAACAGCAACAATTGTCGCACCATATTCAGCTAAAATGAAATCTTCTGTGTTAAAAGTTGCTTCACTTTTTTCTTTGTAAAGTACAAATGTACCAAGTCTTTGTCCTGCTGCGATAATTGGTACGATACATGCTACATAGTTTGCACTATTTGCTGCTGATGGGAATAATGAGTCTAATGCAACATTTTCTTTAATGTCCATAATTGTTAAAAATTCATCATTCACTGAATAATCAATGTAATTGTCTTCATTTGCAAAGTTATGTGGAATTGAACTATTTACACCTAATACTTTACTTTTTGTACTTATTACCATTGCATTAGCTCTTACAACATCGCTAATTACTTCACAAATATCTGAAAAAATAACACGGTCAGATCCGAATCTTTGTAATAACCTATTTACTTTACGCATTTTCTGTAATAATTCTTGAGACATTCTGTGTCCTCCTTATTTTGTTTTAATCGTAACTTCTAATGATTATACTCTAAAGGTTTTATATACTTTAGTATGTTCTAAAAATTTTTAAATATACACTTTACCATTTAAAAAGACAAAGTTGTGCTACAACTTTGTCTTGTATAAACAAATCTTAACATAATTTGACAAAAAACTCAATATACATTTGTAAACATTAATACTAAAAATATTTAACAAATTGTAAACTAACTTTTATTTTGTTTACCATAATTACATTTCGAATTTCGGCATATAATTTTTTTATTTTTTGAATTCCCTTTTTCTACTAATGCCTCTCCACATACTGGGCATTTCTCTCCTGTTGGTCTATCCCAAGACATAAATTCACAAGTATTACCATTATGTTCACATCCAAAATAGGTACGTCCCTTTTTAGTCTTCTTGAGTAAAACTTTACCACCACATTCTGGACAAGCTACTCCAATATCTTCAAACCATGGTTTTGTCCCATTACAATCCGGGAAGTTTGGACACCCCAAAAACTTACCGTATTTACCATAACGAACGATCATATGTGTTCCACATTTATCACAAGGAATATCTGTTGTTTCTGTTAAATCAATATTTTCAATTTGATTTTCTGCATATTCAACTGTTTTGTGGAAATTTGGATAAAAGGATTTAATAATCTCTTTCCATTCTACATTACCAGAAGCAATTTCATCTAAAATACGTTCCATGTTAGCTGTAAAATCTACATCAACAATTTCATCGAAATATTCACACATAATCTGATTAACCACTTCACCAAGCTCAGTAATATAAAGGACCTTGTTTTCCTTCACAATATAACCTCTCGCAAGTAAAGTAGTAATAGTTGGTGCATAAGTACTTGGTCTTCCTACTCCGTTCTCCTCTAATGCCTTTACTAAAGTAGCCTCAGAGAAGTGAGCAGGTGGCTGTGTAAAATGTTGATTTGGGATGATACTACCACACTCTAGATGATCTCCTTCACTCACATTAAATTTAGCCTCTTTTTTTATCTTTTCTTCTCCCAAATTATAAACTTTTAAAAACCCATCAAATAACTCAATAGAATACGAAGCTTTAAAAATATAGTCTCCATTTTGAATCTTAATAGAATAAGTTTCAAACTGAGCTGCTGCCATTTGACTTGCAATAAAACGATTCCAAATCATTTGGTAAAGTCGAAACTGATCTCTAGATAAGTATTCTTTAATTTCACTAGGCTCATATTCCATATACGTTGGCCTAATTGCCTCATGGGCATCTTGAACATTTGACTTCTTGCTCTTATCTTTTACTTTTTGATCTCCTAAGTAACTTTTACCATATTTAGTTTCAATGTAATGAATCGCCTCTTCCTTTGCCTTATCAGCAATTCGAACAGAGTCTGTACGGATATATGTGACCACACCAACTTCTTTTTTCCCTACTTTAATGCCTTCATAAAGTTGTTGTGCAATATTCATTGTTTTTTGTGTAGAAAATCCAAGATGCTTAGCTGCTTCTTGCTGTAATGTACTCGTTGTAAATGGAAGCACTGTATTTCTAATACGCGTTCCTTTTTTACTACTTACTACTTTAAAATCACCTTTTTCACATGCCTTAATAATTGCATTAGCCTCTGCTTCATTTCTAATTTCAAATTTTTCACCCTGTTTACTCTCTAGCGTTGCTTCAAAGGCTTTTCCCTTACCTTGGCGTAAGTTTGCTGTAATACTCCAGTATTCTTCTTCAACGAATTCTTTAATTTGCTTATCTCGATCACTAATTAGTCGTAAAGTAACCGATTGAACACGTCCTGCACTTAATCCTTTTCTCACTTTTTTCCATAAAATTGGACTAATTTGATAACCTACAAGACGATCTAGCACACGTCTTGCTTGTTGCGCATCTACTAAATCCATATTAATCGTTCTAGGATGTTTAATTGCTTCTTTAACAGCTTGCTCTGTAATTTCATTAAATGTAATGCGGCATACTTTCTTATCTTGTAATCTGAGTGCATGATATAAATGCCACGAAATAGCTTCCCCTTCACGGTCAGGGTCAGTTGCGAGATAAATACACTTAGCGCTTTTTGCATCTTTACGCATCTTTTGTAATAATTCACCTTTTCCCCTAATGGTAATGTATTTAGGTTCATAGTTATTTTCTATATCTACACCTAATTGACTTTTAGGTAAATCTCTAACATGTCCAATAGATGCTTCTACTTTATAATTTTTGCCTAAAAAGCGGCTTATTGTATTCACTTTAGCTGCTGATTCAACAATTACTAAATTATCAGCCATATTTGCCTCCTCTTAAATACGTACATACCTTTCCCCTGGTAATCTTTTTATAAGTCCTTTAATTTCTAATTGTAATAAACTTGTATTTATTCTTTCATAGGAAAGTTGTGTTCTTACTAATAACTCTTGTAAATTTAATATAAAAATAGGTTCCTGACTTACATAAGCATATACTATCCTCTCATCTTGTGCAAGTTGATTATGCATTTTATCACTATTTTTCTTTATTATCTCATTTTTTATACTTAATCCTTGCGATAATTCTTCTATAATGTCTAAGGCAGAAAAAGCACATTTAGCACCACTTTCAATAAGTTCATTTGTTCCCTTACTTAACTTACTAACTGCTTCACCTGGAACAGCATATACTTCTCTTCCATAATCCAAAGCAAGCTGCGCCGTAATTAAAGAACCACTTCTTGCTGCTGCCTCCACTACAACGACGCCATAGGACATGCCACTAATAATACGGTTACGCCTTGGAAAATGATAGGGCCTAGCTTGTGTATGAGGCTCATACTCAGATATAAGACATCCCTTCTCAATGAGTTTTCTATAAATTCCTATATTACAATTAGGATAGCATAAATCAACCCCTGTTCCCAGTACACCTATAGATGTCCCTGATTCTAATGCACCATAATGAGCAGCCGCATCAATGCCCATTGCCATGCCACTAATAACAACAATATTGTACTCACTTAACTCTTTACCAAGTCGTACAGCCTTATGATAACCATACTCTGTACATTTCCTTGCACCTACTATTCCTATCGTTGTTTGATTTAGTAATTCTTTATGTCCTTTTACATATAAAACGATAGGAGGATCGGGAATTTCTCTCAATAATTTAGGATAATCTACATCAAAGTAACCGACTATCTCTATTTGTTCCTTATCCGCCTCTCTCCAAACAGCTTCACAATCTCTTAAAGTTTTTTTACTTGCTTCGATACGCGCTATGGCCAAATCTGTTAATCCCCACATTTTATAAGTTATATCAGAGGCCTTATAGATCTCTTCAATACTTTTTACTTTTTCTAAAATCATTTTTTTAATATACACCGATGCATTCAGTCTTTGAAACCAGATATCATATATTGTACTCATTTAATCACCACTTTGTCTATTATAAATTTAATTTTCTAATATTTTTGATTAATTTTTCCTTTTAAGGGAATACTTTATTCATAAAATAATCATAGAAAGGATACCCTAATGTTTTGTAAATTAAACAGCTACACATTAAACGGTGTAGAAGCACTTCCAATAGATGTTGAAATCGATTTACAAGATGGACTTCCTGGCTTCGATATTGTGGGACTTCCTGATTCTGCAGTCAAGGAAGCTAAAGAACGTGTCAAAAGTGCCATTAAAAATAGTGGATTTCAGTTTCCTATTTGTCATATTACAGTGAACCTAGCTCCTGCAGATATCAAAAAAGAAGGTTGCTTATATGATCTACCGATTGCACTAGGTATCTTATGTTGTCTAGGTGTATTTCCATCTCAAGCACTCCACCAAAAAATTTTTATTGGTGAACTTGCATTAGATGGCTCTATTCGTGGTGTAAGAGGTCTTCTCCCCCTACTATGTAGTATGTCGAATCATCCTATTCAATGCATTATCCCTAATGATAATCATGCTGAAGCTTCTTTGCTTCATAACCTAGAGATTTATCTAGCTCATCACTTACGTGAAGTTGTTGCCTATATTAATAAAGAAGCACCCTTAAAGCCTTGTCTTTCGTTAGGCTCCTCTTCTAAAACCCCACCTCCTACTATTGATTATTCAGATGTCCGGGGTCAAATGCATGCCAAAAGAGGGTTACTTCTTTGTGCGGCTGGCTATCATAATGCGATTCTTATTGGCCCACCTGGATCAGGAAAGACAATGCTCGCTCAAAGATTACCTACTATTCTTCCACCTCCTACAGAGGAAGAATGTATTGAGATTACCAAAATTTATAGTGTTGCAAACCAGCTCCCCGACTATGAAATTATCAAACATCGCCCTTTTAGAGCACCACATCATACGATCTCTCATTTAGGTTTAACGGGTGGTGGCATTCATCCTAAACCTGGTGAAATTAGTTTAGCTCACCTTGGTGTACTTTTCTTAGATGAATTACTAGAATTTAATAAACAAGCACTAGAAATGCTTAGACAACCCTTAGAATCACATAGTATTACATTGTCTAGATCTCAAATGAGTCTCACTTACCCTGCACATTTTCTATTCTTATCTGCAAGTAATCCTTGTCCTTGTGGTTACTATCCAGATACTTCTAGATGTTCCTGTTCACTACAAAGTATCAAAAAATATCTTTCTAAACTTTCGGCTCCACTTATTGATCGAGTAGATATACATTTAGAAACACATGTACCAACACTAAAAGAGCTAGAAGCTGATGAAACCCTTTCTTCTGGAGATATGATTAAGCTCGTATTAAAAGCTCATCAAAAGCAAAATGATCGATTTCATGGTACAACCATTCAATATAATAGCCAAATTCCAACCCAACTTCTTAGTACCTATTGCCCTATCA
>JAHLFQ010000201.1 GCA_018883705.1 Candidatus Cellulosilyticum pullistercoris | reverse complement strand
ATAATAAAAGCGATCACCAGACGATGATCGCTCATTTATAGTAGTTTGGAACTATGCACGTGTAACTAAGTTTGAACGTAAGCAACGTGTACAAACATTTACAGTTTTAACAGCTCCATTTTGATTTACTCTAACTTTTCTAACGTTTGATTTCCACATTTTGTTAGATCTTCTATGAGAGTGGCTAACTTTAATACCAAAATGTACATCTTTTGAACAAATTTCGCATTTTGCCATTTTGAAACACCTCCTTGTCTTAAATCCGTGACATAACAATGATTATTGTAGCAGATAAAAGGGCATAATGCAAGTAGTCAAGTTAACTATTTTTTTTCAGTTTTAGGTAAAAAAGTGAGTTTTATTTTTCTTATAGTACTGTAAAAATATGCATGAGAAGTACTAATAAATCTTATTTAGATGAAAGCATTTATTGACATAAATAAGTATGTGAATAGACTTTAGTAGAAAAAACATGATGGACTACTTTTTTATTTAAAAAGTATATGATATAATGGAATAAATTTTATATAGTGAAATAATTATGGACTAGATGAGGAGGTCTATTATGCCAAGTAAATTTACAAATGAATTTGGACATATAATCATCAATGAAGAGGTTGTGGCACAAATTAGTGGTATGACAGCGATGGAATGTTATGGTATCGTAGGTATGGCTGCTAGAAATGTAAAAGATGGCATAGTTCAACTTTTAAAAGGTGAAAGTCTAACTAAGGGCATTGCAGTACGCCTACATGAAAATAAAGCAAATATTGATTTTCATATTATTGTCGAATATGGTACAAAAATATCTGCAGTAGCTGATAACTTAACAAGTACTGTGAAATATAAAGTAAAAGATACACTTGGTATCGAAGTTGAAAGTATTAAGATCTTTATAGAAGGTGTACGCGTAGATAAAGAATAATGGTGAAAGAACCGCTTGGGTTTGAGGAGGCATATAAAAGTGGAAATAAAGAATATAGATGCTAAACAGCTTCAGGCAATGTTTATTGCGGGAGCAACAGCGTTAGATGAAAAAAAACAAATGGTTAATGAAATGAATGTATTTCCTGTGCCAGATGGCGATACAGGAACAAATATGTCACTTACCATTATGTCAGCAGCTAAAGAGGTAGAGGCTGTTGAAACAGTAACTTATACCTCTGTTGTTAAAGCAGCAGCCAATGGTTCTTTAAGAGGGGCAAGAGGTAACTCTGGTGTTATCTTATCTCAACTTGTAAGAGGATTTTCTAAAGGGATTATGGAAGCTGACGAGAATGGTGAAGTAGTAGATACAGTCGTTTTAGCGAATGCATTTCAAAAGGGTGTGGATACAGCTTATAAAGCTGTTATGAAACCAAAAGAAGGTACAATTCTTACTGTTGCAAGAGAAATTGCAATTAAAGCATTAGAAATGAGTCTAGAGACATCTGATATTAAAGTATTTATTCAGAATGTGTTAAAACATGGTTATGAAACCTTAAATAAGACGCCAGATATGCTTCCAGTATTAAAAGAAGCAGGCGTAGTAGATGCAGGTGGACAAGGACTTTTATGTATATTAGAAGGCGCAGCACGTGTTGTTATTGAGAATTTACAAATTGAAATTAAAAAACCATCTGTAAAACGTAATGAAGAAGCATTTGCTGCTCTTAAGAGCTTTAATACAGAAGATATTACATTTGGCTACTGTACAGAATTTATTGCAAGTAGACAGGATGAAGCTCATTTTGATGAAGATACATTTAAAGCTTACTTAGAAAGCATTGGAGATAGTATTGTTGTGGTTGCTGATGAAGAATATGTTAAAGTACATGTTCATACAGATAACCCAGGTCTTGCGCTTCAAAAAGCATTAGAAATAGGAGCACTTCATAATATCAAGATTGAAAATATGAGAGAACAACATTCTTCAATTTTCACAGAAGTAGATGAAAAATCAGATGAACCTAGACAAGCATTAGGTGTCGTATCAATTGCTGCTGGAAGTGGAATTGCTGAAATTATGACAAGCTTAGGTGCGACTCAAGTGATTGAAGGGGGACAAACAATGAACCCTAGCACTGAAGATATCTTAGAAGCTATTAAAGCTTGCCATGCGGAAAAAGTAATTGTTCTTCCTAATAATAAAAATATTATTTTAGCAGCAGATCAAGCAGCTACAATTGAAGAGGACACTAAGGTTTATGTGTTACCAACAACTACAATGCCACAAGGAATTGCAGCAATGATTGCTAAGGATTGTGGATCACCAGATGATATGGAAGCATTACTTGATGAAATGAAAGAAGCAGTAAGTACAGTTCAAACAGCTCAAATAACAATTGCTGTAAGAGATACAACTTTAGAAGGTGAAAGCATCATTGAGGGAGAATACCTCGGTATGCTTGAAGGTCGTATTGTTGTACACAATAAAGATTTAAAAGAAACATTCAATGAATTGCTGAAAAAAATGAAAGAAGATGCAGAAGTAATCACGATTTATTATGGTGAAGGCATTACAGAAGAAGTGGCTAAAGGTTATAAAGAAGATGCCGAAGCTATTTTTGAGGATGCAGATATTGAACTTTATGATGGTAAACAACCTGTATATTACTTCATGATTTCTGCTGAATAAATAAATGATAAGGTAGGCAGTCCCTTTAAAAAGGATTGCCTATTTTTATGAGATTTAAAGTTTAATATAAACAAAATAAATGATAAGTATTATGAAATATCTAATAAGAAAATAATGTCATAAGCAATAACTATAGAAGAGAGGGGGCAAAATAAGATGGAGTTAATGGATTCGATTTATGATTTGAAAGGTGTTGGAGAAAAGGTTGGAGATAAGCTTGCCAAACTTGGGATACATACCTTGAAAGATATGATTGAACATTATCCAAGAGAGTATGAAGATCGTAGGAAAATTACGCCCATCTCAGAATGTCAGTTAAACGAGTCTAATAATATACTTGCTAAGGTGTGCTCTAAACCTCAACTCACTAAGAAGGGAAGTAAAGTTCTGGTAAGTTTTAGAGTTAAAGATGAAACAGAAGCACTTATGATTACCTTTTTTGGACAAGCCTATATGAAAAACAACTTTAAATTAGGTGAAACCTATCTGTTTTATGGTAAAGTCAAACATAAGTATGGCTATCATGAAATGGAATCGCCGGAATATCAAAAAGTGGATGATGGACATCAGCTCAATACAGTAGCAAAGATTACACCTATTTATCCTACAACTCAAAAATTATCACAAAAGGTCATTAGAGGATTAATTGAGACTTGTTTAAAGGAAGTACTAAGCGGTGTAGAAGATCATTTACCTAAACGTATTAGACAGCAATATGATTTAGTTGAGAAAAAAGAAGCTTTGCAAGGGATCCATTTTCCTAAAGATAGTGATCATTTCTTTCAAGCTAGAAAACGACTTGTATTTGAAGAACTCTTTATGCTACAACTCTCTCTATATCAACTTAAAGCAGATTTTGCTAAGAAACTATTAGGAGTTGCACATCAGATTACACCAGAATTAAAGGCTTTTATGCAGACACTTCCTTTTGAACTTACTGGTGCACAAAAAAGAGTAATGCGTGAAATTGTACATGACATGAAAAGTACGTATGCTATGAATCGTCTAGTGCAAGGGGACGTAGGATCAGG